>QKGJ01000313.1 GCA_003251275.1 Ignavibacteria bacterium | reverse complement strand
AAGTGCTGACGATGCTCGACGACATCAACGTTGAAGCAGGTGAACACCAAGTGTCGCTCAATGCTTCCGGACTTGCGTCCGGTTCCTACTTTTACAGATTGATCACAGCCGACGGGTCTGTGACAAAGAGGATGATCCTTCTTAAGTAGATGATAATCTGTTCGTCAACCCAAATTACTTCGCTTCATAGCCTGCTTGACTTTCCCAAAAACCCTCTCTAACTTTTCCTATCTCACATGTGAGTTTCTGAAGACGAGGAATCAATGAAGAACACGGATTACACTGTCGCCATGCTTGTAGGCATCATAGCCATTGCCATCAGCGGCTGTTTCCCCGGCGGCGACACCTACACGGCATCGGATCCTGCGGGTTTTTTCTCCGGCATCTGGCACGGATGGATCGCTCCACTTTCCCTGATCATCGGAATTTTCAAAAGCGACATCAGATTCTATGAGCCGTTCAATACCGGCTGGTGGTACGACTTTGGGTTCTATATTGCCGTGATCGCTGGGTTTGGAGGTCTTGCTTTTTCAAGAAGAAAGAAGGAAAAGCAGCATATCAGTTAGGGCAACGCGACAGCCGATTCCAACGATCTACTTCGCAGCCAGCTTGCTTGCATATCTCTCGTTCAGTCGTAACCAGGCTTTTACGTTCGCCGGATGCACCCAGTCAAACCCGATGGTTTTCCACTCAGGCAGCGCAGCAGGAATGCCGAGTTCATCCACGAAACCTTCTTCACAAATGAAGAATTGGTTCCTGAATGGGAGGAGAAACCCTCCGCTCTGCTTGTGCACGTCCTTTGCTTTCTTGTAGCTCGCAAACCAGTTATTCCAGTAGGCGGCGCCACGCATCGGATAGAACTGATCCTTTACCTCTGCAAGTGGAGGTGTTGCGGCGGCTTGTTCAATCGCTTTCTTCAGTTCATCCCATGAATCATAGCCATTCTCGATCGCAATGACTGTCAGCGCGTGCTTGAGCTGTAGGGCGGCGATTGCCGGTTTATTGGAAGGTGCAAGTGAGGCATGCGTTTCGAGTGTTCGAAAGCGTGAGATCGCTTCATCGCTGGGTGGTTCGGCTTGCGCGTGCTTCAGCAGCAGTCCGGCTTCGTTCTTGAGGTAGTTGTAGTGCTCGAGGAATATATTCATAGCAACTCCTTGTATGCGCCGTATCTGCTCTCGGTTGACGGCGGAGTTTTCTGAATATATTGTTTGCAAAAGAGGTGCAGGGCGAAGTCTTCTTTCAGAGCACAGGCGTCCATGCCAGCCTGATGTGACAATATAAGAAGAGAGAAGGATTGTTGCCACCTCTCCAACCCATTGCACTCCACCTTTGATTTTCACACCTTATCGGGCAAATGAACATACTACTGTGCGTCTTTCGTTAACCCCTCGGTAACCCATAACAGACAGGTACCTCATGCAAGAAACAGTCCTCGGTTATCTGAATGCGATCAATGATTTCGTCTGGGGGGTGCCCCTTCTGGTGCTGTTGGTTGGAACGGGCATCTATCTTACGATCCGCCTGCGTGGATTGCAGTTTCGTGCGCTGTGGCATTCGCTCTGGCTCGCGCTCATCAAACGAAAAGAAGAAGGCGATTCACCCGGAGATATCACTCACTTTCAGGCGTTGATGACCGCACTTGCCGCAACAGTCGGCACGGGGAATATCGCCGGCGTCGCGACGGCGATTGCGGTCGGCGGACCGGGTGCACTTTTCTGGATGTGGGTGACAGGACTCGTCGGCATGGCGACGAAGTATGCAGAGGCGTTTCTCGGTGTCAAGTATCGGGTGACCGATGCAAACGGCACGATGAGCGGCGGACCGATGTACTACATTGCCAATGGCCTCGGCTGGAAATGGCTCGGGTGGCTCTTCGCGCTCTTCGCATCCATCGCTGCATTCGGGATCGGCAACATGGTACAGTCCAATTCCGTCGCCGATGCGGTGCACGGCGCGTTCGGTATTCCGATGTGGATCACCGGAGTTGTCCTTGCCGTCAGTACAGCCCTGGTGATACTGGGAGGCATCAAGAGCATTGGGCGTGTGACGGAGTTTCTAGTTCCGTTCATGATTGTCTTCTATATGCTTGCCGCAATCGTAGTAACTATCCTCAACTACGAAGGTATTCCTGCAATCTTCCACTATGTGTTCATGGATGCGTTCAATCCTTCTGCGGCGGCGGGAGGATTCCTCGGCGCAAGCGTGATGCTGACAGTCCGCATGGGCGTTGCGCGCGGCGTCTTTTCCAATGAGTCGGGCCTCGGCAGTGCATCAATTGCCGCAGCCGCAGCGCAAACGAAGAATCCAGTCACACAGGCGCTTGTATCCATGACGCAAACCTTTATCGATACAATTGTCGTCTGCAGCTTTACCGGCTTTGTGATCATTTCGTCGGGCGCATGGTCAACCGGATTGAC
>QKGJ01000327.1 GCA_003251275.1 Ignavibacteria bacterium | reverse complement strand
GGAACAAACTTTTCAGTTCGGAGGAAAGCATATGATGCAGTAGGTGGATATGACAATATTACCTTTAGCGTAACGGAGGACTACTCTCTCTTTCATGCAATAACGACGAGAACGAAATTTGCTGCATGTCTTCCCTGTGAAGAAGCAACTCTGGTTGAAAGCGAGGCCTGCTCAACCGTTTCTCAGCTTTTTAGGCAAAAATTGAGATGGTTTCGCGGCGGGAGAGATATGAGCCTCTCAAAACTGCTCCTTTACAGCCTTAGCTATGCATTTCACAGTTTTCTCTGCGTGGCTCTCTTCTCGCAATATTGGTCCGCCGTTTCCACCGCATTACTCCTGAAACTCTCGAGCGACTTCATCCTTCTTTACCCAACATTAAAGACATTCAAGAAAGGAACGATGATCAAGTTCTTCCCCATCTTCGAACTATATTACTCTTTGTATATTCTCATCTTCCCCATTCTCATCATCCTCGGCCCCCCAATCCGGTGGAAAGACAGGGAGTTTTTCTAAATAAGACAAATGCCTCTGCTCTTGCAGAGGCATTTCAAAAATTCAGGATGGAGAACTGGTTTAGGAACGCATCCGAGCACTTGCAATCCCCAGTCTCTTCAGCTTGTATCGAAACGTTTGTTCAGTCATCCCAAGAAACTGAGCAGCTCTGGATTGGTTGAAGCCGAAACGTTCCAGGGCTCGTTCGATAATTCCTTTTTCGATCACGTCAAGGGATTTGTCAAGTACAAACTCCTGGCCCGATACAATGTTATTGATCATCTTCACAACCTCTGTCTTCTCGTCAACCAACTCTGGCGGCAGCATGAATCTACCATCGTTGGAGAAGAGAACCGATTTGTCGATGACGGCCTTGAGCTCTCTGATGTTCTCCCGCCATGGTTGCCGGACAAGAACATCGATAGCATTTATGTCAATTACCAATTCACCGATACCCAGTTCCTTGCACAACTCCGATGTGAAATGCTTCACGAGCAATGGTATATCTTCCGGTCTTTGTCGGAGTGGTGGAACTTGAAGCGTTTCACAGTCAGACAACTTGGAGTAAAGATCGTCCAGAAGAGTCCGCTTCTCAACCAATTCCGAAGGGTCCGCTTTCATTGTTATGAGAAGTCGAATGTCCACACTTTGAGATTCCAAACCGCCAACGCGTTTTGTCATTCGCTCATTCATGAAGCTCAAAATCTTCATCTGGTTTCGAAAACTAGCTTCCTCAATTTCCTCAATCAGGATCGTCCCACCATTTCCCACTTCGAACATCCCGCGCCTCGAGGTATTTGAACTCCCCTCCGTTCCTCTCTCAACGCCAAAGAGGATTGATTCAAGCTCACGATCGTCAATGACCGCCAGATTGATTGTTACAAATGGTTGGTCGGGAGTATCCTCAAGGCTTTTGAAGAAAATATTCTTTGCCACGGCGCCCTTGCCGACGCCAGCTTCTCCGATAATGAGAACATCGCGACGCGATTTGGAGAGCTTGGCAATCTGCTTCAAGAGTTGCTCGGTCGCTTTGCTCTTGCCAACGATCGGATACTCAACCGGTGCGTCGGTCTTTCGACTACCCGCGACCTTATTTTTCTTGTCCATGTTCACGAACCCCCGTTATTAATTTTTGTCATTTTTCTTCTCGTTGATTGTAGGGGAGGTACCAAGGTTAACGCCGCCTATGAGGATCGACCAGCATTCTCCCTAGTATCGTGTTTCTTTCAAAGAACTTTGCAATCACAAAATTATCTACCGAGTCTCTCCACCGTGTAATGCCAGAGGGACGAACCGCGATCTCCTGCTCGTAGAATTCTCCCTTTGGAGAGGTAATGAACCTTAACCTCAAGGCACAGAAGAACACAATCATCGCCAGAATTGCCATCGACACATACTGGCCGACGATAATGAAGTTTCTTAACATTGAATCTTCGATAATATGCAAGAAACTCCAGGCATTATAAATCTCGACTGTGCAGAGCAGAAGGAATAGGAACATTATCTTCTCCACGTAGGCCCCTTGTGGAGGATCTTTCACAAACTGATATCCAAAGAATAAGAGGATGAAAAACAACGAGACCACACACATCATAATGTCCGCCGAATATAGAGGCCGCAAGAGTAGAGCAAGATAGTTGGAGCCTAAAAGATATGGATATATTGCTGGTACGCTAACCGAAACCGGCATGGCCGGATTCTTCTTCATCATTTCCGATAGCTCTTCCATGGAAGGTTGCGTACCAAAAACTTGTTCGTGGTTGTTGAATGCTACTTCAAGTGACTTCCACGCTTGTACTTCCTCGGTCTTATATAAATACAATGGATCCGAAATAAACGGATGAAAGTAGTAAACGAAAAATCCTAAGACTATTGTCCCGGCAACTAGATACTTTTGATAAACACGAATGGACCTGAACATCAGATCTATCGTCAAGTACACGATGGCCAAGCCAAGCATTAGGAAGTGGCCTGACAGAGACACGTACTGAGTAAAATAGAACTTCGCGAATCGCATTTCGTTGAACAGCACCGTGTCCAAAAACGGATAGGCATGGTATAAGATGGACTGACTGAAGAACGCCAGAAAATTAAAAAAGATGAACTTGTTGGCTCGGACAGGCTCATGCTTAACGATGAAAATACAAGCTATCAATCCGAACAGTAGGATCGAATAACTTGCGAACCCGATTGGGAGAACTTCGGAGTGAGGGAATAACGCTAGTGTTCCTGCCAACAGGGCCATAACTCCTAGCCAAACAAGAAACGCACGCCCCAAGTTTTCCATTCAATTTTCCCCAAAAATGACGATTTTCTGCCTGAAACTCGAACGCAATATAGGTAGTCGGTCAAAAGTTGTCAACACAAAAGCGCAAACTTTTTTGACACTTGCTTTTTTGGACTGTTTTTCATAGGATTGCCTTAGGATTTGTGATAGGGAATACATCCTGTGATGAAAACTACACTGCGTCCGATCTCTTTCCAAAAGAAGTTCATTGAACTTCGCAGTTCGTTAACGATCCCATCTCTTGAAGCCTATACTCATAGGTGACAGAAAAATGAATAGCAAAATTGTCCGGCCCGCAATGAAATCTTGAACCATTAGAGGTCGATCAACGATAAACTCGAATACAACTACATCACCTAGCACCAACTCACACCTTCTCCTGAAAGGAGTCCATCATGTCTTCCATTTCTAAACGGGTTCGATCGCTCCTCGTCACTCTCGTCCTCGTTGTCGTCACCAACGCTGCAATCGCTTCAGCTCTTAAGTTTGATAGCAGCGTCCCAGTGTTGCCAGAGGCACCGCGTCCTGACAGTTCTGTTCCGGTTCTTCCTGAGGCACCACGACCGGACAGCTCTGTTCCTGTCCTTCCTGAGGCACCACGGCCCGACAGCTCAGTTCCGGTTCTCCCAGAAGCACCACGACCGGACATTGCGATTCACTAAGAATCTCCAACGTCATAAAGAAGTAATCCCTCTTAGAGCCTTCCTCTTTTTTCGGGGAAGGCTTTCTATTTCCCGAAAACTTCTTGCCTTTCCGTGGAATGATTGTGTATATTCGATACGCAATTTCTAAGTCGAACATGGAGTGAAAGCAAAGTTTTCTTTGAATGAATCAAGCGGTCTCCCCGAGTATTCGCATCGTTCTCAGTGGAAAGTGTATCTTACTCACGGGCTTCTTTTTTTCCTTACGTTTCTCACAACAACTCTCGCGGGGGTCTGGTGGATAAACAAAGATCCTTTCGACCTGACGAACTTCTCACTGGGGCTCCCCTATTCAATTTCGCTCCTTACTATTCTCTCCTTTCACGAATTCGGACATTACTTTGCCCCGCACGGATCTACGGCGTTGAAACTAGTTTGCCATTCTTTCTTCCCTTCCCATCGTTTTTCGGGATTATCCCGTTTGGAACATTAGGCGCAGTAATCATCCAAAGATCAACTATTCCATCGCGGAAAGCTCTGTTTGATTTTGCAGCGGCAGGACCGTTAGCGGGATTCATCGTCAGCGTCGCATGCCTCGTTTACGGTTTCTCTTCTGTTCCCTCCGTCGACTATCTGCTCGCGATCCACCCAGACTATTTCAGCGGACAACCAGTCCCAGAAGGCTCTCTCGCGTTTGGATCCAACATCCTCTACGAGATAGTCTCGTACTTCGCATCTCCACCCGGGCGGTTCATACCACCAATGACAGAAATGTATCACTACCCATTTCTTTGCGTTGGGTGGTTTGGCTTGGTTGTAACGGCATTCAACCTTCTTCCGCTCGGCCAACTCGATGGCGGGCGAATTTCCTATGCAATGTTTGGAGATCACTATCACCGGATTGCCCAGGCTTCTCTCATCGTTCTAATAATCTTTGGACTCCTTGGCTTGCTGCCGCTTATTGGTGTCGATTTCCATTACGGCTGGCCGGGATGGCTTCTCTGGGGATTCATCTTCATCGGGTTCATTCGATTCTTCGGCTTCAACAGAAAACTCGTTGACGATAATACCCCTCTCGATCCAAAAAGAAGAGCGATTGGTTGGATCTGCTGGGCGATGTTTCTTGTCTCCCTCTCTCCGGTTCCATTCACAATTACACCGTAAAGATCTTGCATCTATTTCATTCTTTTGATACGTTCTGGTAGACTTATTTCAAAGACTTATAGAGAGACCAAGTATCGAGTCATATTGTTAACGTTTGAACTGAAGACTCGATATGAAAAAGACATCTATCACCAGCCAATCATCCGGAAGAAGCGCTTTCTTCTCCGGTGGTTGGCTTTCTTGTTTCTTTGACCACGCCATGACGTCAGGACGAAAACTACTTCTTCCTCTTGCGATTTCACTACTTGCTTTGAGCTGCGACAAGAATCCTTTTGCATCGCTTGACCCGGGCTTGACGGTTCCCCTTCTGGACTCCGCCGTTCTCTCCCCCACGTCGGAGAATATTGATTTGCTGCCGCCGGCTCCGGATGGAACATACGCCGTCTCCATCAGCATCTCTGTACGGGCTCAACGCGCTTCTTCTGTAATAGCGCATCTGTTTCGGCCAGCGGCCGGAACTCAATTCACCGAAGCAGCTCTTGTTGACAACGGGATGGCCTCGGATTCAATTGCAAATGATGGTATTTACGGTGCAACGATCCCGTTTTCGCTCATTCGTTCACAGGCCGGTATTTATCGAATCGAGATCGTTGCGACCAATGACCAGCAGTTGTCAAGCAACAAGATATCTCTTGCGTTCAACGCAACTCGCAATAACTCGACACCAACTTTAGACCCGACTAGCATTGTTGCCCCTGATACCATCGACCTCCCCGTTGGTGGCCAAGCTCTTGTTCTTATCTCCATCGCTGCCTCCGATTCTGATGGGATTGGCGACATCCGGGAAGTCGCTTTTACAAGCCTCAACTCATCAACTCCTGATTTCAAATTTCAAATGAGAGATGATGGAGGGACCTCTCCCATCGGTCCCCCTTTCTTCCTCCCCAGCGGGGATGCAACGGCAGGAGACGGGATTTTTTCAATAGTGATACCATTAATTGACGGACCAACGGTCCGACGAACTAATCTCTTTTCTTTCAAGGCAACGGACTTCGCCGGCGCAGTAAGCGATTCGGTTCTCCATTACCTGACTGTACGATAGATGATCAAGGACAATTCCTTCATGGTCAGGATTACCGCTCTTGTTGTCGTTTTCGGTCTCACAGCAAATCAGTTTGCCACTGCTCAGCAACAAATCCTGAGCGCAGCAGAGGTGTCCTCTGCACTCCCGCCGAGCAATTCTGTTTCGCACATGACCAATCGGGATAGCACACTCATATGGATTGGGACAGGAAAAGGGCTGGCGAAATCGGTGGATCGCGGAGGGTCATGGGTCAACTACCGAAATGTTTCCGCGTTTGCCAACTCGAGTATCTTCGCGATCGCCCTGCGGGGAGACACGGTCTGGTCTTCGACGGGCTTCACACAGGACATCGATGACAACCGTGCTGTACAGACTGGTTCGGGTTTCACTTTCTCTCTGGACAATGGAATGACCTGGACTCATCGCGGACAAACACTGGACGCTCCCGACGACAGTATTGTAAACTATGGAATCAACCGGGTGACTTTCCTCCCGATCGTTGTCGATGAGCAGAACGTTACATTCGACATTGCGCTCTCTTCGAATTCCGTTTGGGTTGCAGGATGGTCGAGCGGGATTCGAAAATCGAGCGACTTGGGGCAGACATGGCAGCGAGTCGTTCTGCCGAGCGACAATCTGAATTCAATTGCCCCCGCCGACACGCTGGTATCGTACGTGGTTGATCCGCGGCGACACAACAATTTTCTCGGCTTTGCTGTCTTTGTCCAGAATGATACAACCATCTGGGCCGGGACTGCCGGGGGTGTCAACAAATCCACGGACGGCGGATCAAGCTGGACTCGTTTTTCAGTGAGCAACCAGGCCTCTCCGATTCTTGCAAATTGGGTGATCGCGATCGCGGGACAACAGATTGATACAACGTACCGAGTGTGGATTACGAATTGGGTCACCGGTATCAGCGGCGAACAATTTGGAATCAGCTCGACTGATGACGGCGGGAGAATCTGGAAGAATCATCTTCACGGAATTCGTGCGTATGACTTTTCCTTCAAAGGCGAGAATGTCTATGTCGCAACCGAACAGGGCTTGTACCGGTCATCCGATCGCGGCCTCAACTGGATTTCTTCCGGAACGATTGTCGATGCAAATACGGGCCAACAGATCACCTCCCGGGCTGTCTTCTCTGTCGGGGTTATCGGAGATACGATTTTGTGTGGGACCGGTGACGGCATTGCCCGAACAATCGACAACGCTTCTCAGCCCTTCGGATTTCGATGGGACGTGCTGCGATCTTATCAGCCAGTCGGATCGTCTAATACCGTTTACGCATACCCGAATCCGTTTTCGCCGGATGATGAAATAGTACGCATTCATTATGGCACAGGTGGAATCCCCCGGAATGTGACTATTGAAATATTTGACTTCGGAATGAGCAGGGTGCGCACGGTCGTGAAGGACGCCCCGCGAGGTGGGTCTTCCGAACACGATGAAATATGGGATGGGCGGGACGACTCCCGAAATCAAGTTGCCAACGGGGTCTACTTCTACCGGGTGACTCTGGACAGCCAGGATCCTTCATGGGGAAAGATTCTGGTGTTACAATGACGATAGACCGTTTTGCTATTCTCATTAGCACTATGTTTTTTTTGTCGCTTCTCAGCTGCTCTACATTTGCCCAAATAGGCTCCTCGCCCGGCGCATATAGCAGAATGGGATTCGGGAGTCGTGGGATAGGGATGGGCAATGCCTTCATCGCGATGACGACGGGTGATATAACAGGATATTATAACCCTGCCGCAGTTCCGTTTTCCAAAGTCAGATCGGGCTTACTGTCTTTTGGTCTGCTTGACCTTGATCGAAGCCTGAATTTTCTCGGATATACTCAATCCCTTCGTGGGACAGCCGGTATTTCAGCTGGAATTATCAACTCGGGGGTAAGCGACATTGATGGGCGCGACGGAGATGGGGAACAGACAGGACCACTCCGCACATCAGAGAACCAGATATTCCTCAGCTTCGGCACCCAGATCAAACCACAATTGGGTATCGGGGTGACTATCAAGTTCCTGCACAGCCATCTCTACACAGATGTAACGTCAACAACCGTTGGGATCGATTTCGGTGCAATCTATGTTGTCGATGATGATATTTCCGTCGGGCTTGTGGTGAAGGACATCAATTCAAAATATGCCTGGGATACCGCACCTATCTATGGACAAAACGGCGGAACCCGTGAGGATGAGTTCCCGCTCCGCTTTGGGGCAGGCGGAACATGGAAACTTCCGGACAGTATTGGTATCTTCTCAGTGGACGTTGAAGCAACGAACAAGAAAACAATCCAGATGCGCGCAGGTCTCGAAGTCCCAATCATCCCGGAAGTGGTTGTCCGCGCCGGAATCGATCGCATTGACCTCAAGGAGTCCGGAGCCGGTGTCAAGCCTTCGATTGGCTTTTCAATTCAGAGGGATATAGGTGATTGGGTCCCTTCTATTCACTATGTATTCGTTCTGGAACCTTTTACAAATTCCGGCATCCATGTAATTTCTCTTTCAGCGAATTTTTGACAACCATGATGACCAATTCCCGCGTCTCTCTTTTAATAGCGATTCTCTTGGCGTTTGCTTATGGACACTCTGCGTTTGCCGGAACATCCGGGCTTTCCTTTCTCAAGCTCGGAGTCTCGGCTCGGGCGGTTGCGATGGGCGATGCCGGCTCGGCACTTTTGAGCGGCGCCCCTGCCACGTACTACAATCCGGCAGGACTCCTCCAATCCAGTCAGGGCTCGGAATTTCTTCTCATGCACAAGGAGTGGCTTGCAGATACGCGCATGCAGTTTCTCGGGGCAAGTACACCTCTCGGTGAAAATGGGGCACTCGGATTTTCATTCACTCACCTGACAATCTCAAGTATCGAAATTCGCACGAAGCCAGGACCGGCCGATGGAAGCTTCACCGCCCGCGATCTAGCTGTTGGTATTTCCTATGCACAGAGGATTTCTGATGATGTAACACTGGGACTGACCGGGAAATATCTTCTTGAAAAAATATTTGTCGACAACACCGGGGGTATTGCATTTGATATTGGTGGAAAGTGGGAAACCCCGGTTGAGAATTTCGTTATAGGTGGAGTGGTGGCAAACCTTGGCTCGATGAACGCGTTGCGCAATGAAAAACCCCGGCTCCCGACGCTTGGGCGCTTAGGTGCTGCGTATGCAAATGATATCTCTTCATTGCAATCGGTCTACCGAATTGCGATTGACCTTGAGCAGGATTTCCGTGCTTCACAAAGCTACGTCAAGGTTGGAGGAGAGATCTTTTATCAGGAGCTGCTTGCACTTCGGGCAGGTTATTTTGCAGGAGCGGATGCCCGGGGCTTCAGCGCCGGCTTGGGTGTTGTGTATGACCTCTTTTCGTTCGACTATGCATATGCCCCTCTCCTTGCCGATTTGGGTAACACGCATACGTTATCACTTTCGATTAGAATTTGAGTTTGTCCATGATGAACCAAATGATTCACCGGAAAGCAGTATGTACTATTTTAATAGGTTTGATGTCGGCGTCTTCGATTTCTCATGCCGGTGAGAAAATTGTGTGGCGCGAGTTCGGTGAAGGAATTGCTCTTGCGGCCAAAACCAAAAAAAAGGTGATTATCGACGTCTACACCGACTGGTGCGGGTGGTGCAAGACGATGGATGCAAAGACATATGCAAATGAAGATGTTGTGAAGTATCTCAACAAGTACTACGTTGCCGTCAAACTCAACGCTGAATCTGCTGACAAGATAATGTACAATGGCGATTCGATGTCGAAGCAGGAATTTTCTTCGGCATTCGGAATCTCCGGTTTCCCAAGCACACTATTTCTCACTACCGACGGGAAACCAATCACCATCTACCCGGGCTACGCAGAACCGGATATGTTCAAGGATGTCCTCCGCTACATAGCGGAGGATCACTACACCAGCATTTCCTTCAATCAGTTTCGGGAGAAGAAGTAGGACAACCGCCGCACTTATCCGCACATCCCTATCCCTCGGGAGGTGGTCCGAAGATGTCACACAAGACCCACTCCCTCCCTTCCATCCTTCACTCTCATTACTTCCTTAACCATAGCATCCAGATCAATCATTTGAATGCACTCGAGTTCGTAGGGACAGCTACGCTTCCAGCACGGTGAGCAGGCCAGGTCATGAGGAATAAGCTTGAGTCCCCGGTCGAACAGATCGATCTCTGATGAACAACTCACACCAAACCAAACGATGATATGTTTTCTCAATCCAATTGCCGCGTGCATCCCGAAAGAATCTCCGGAAATAACAACATCGCACAGATCAATATATACAAGACCCTTCCGCAACCCATCTCTTGTGGGTGTGCTGATGACCGTGTCGCCCACGCGACGTGCAATCTCGGCATTTCTCTGCGTGTCCTCTGGGCCTCCGAGTAGCAGGAGTCGAACTCCGGGATTCCCCGCAAGACGTTCAATCAACGCAACGTGTTGGTCGACCGTCATTTTCTTGTTGGGAAATAATTCCGAACATCCGGTATTGAACCCAACAATCAGGGTTCCATCATTCAGCCCATTCTGCAAGCGATATTCAAGCTTGAACGCCTCCTCCTCTTTGGTAAACGCAAAAATGTATTCATCGCGTGCAT
The DNA here is from genome assembly GCA_003251275.1 of Ignavibacteria bacterium. Lineage (GTDB taxonomy): Bacteria > Bacteroidota > Ignavibacteria > UBA10030 > UBA6906 > SZUA-287. The sequence goes on along the minus strand of QKGJ01000327.1, from coordinate 2,857 downwards.
ACTTCAATCGGAACTGTTCGCAAAGCAGTTGCGGCACTGTCTTCGTGTTAACCCTGAATTTCAGATGGTCGTCCAAGCCGAGAATGTAGTTTTCCTCCGCTTCTTTGTTCAGTGGAACGATCTGTCCCAGGGAATTCAGTCCAAACCCAAGCTTCGTGGACGAACGCATTGAATTCATGAACGCGCAGGATCGCTCGGACTTATCTACGTTCATCACAAGATCAAATTGTATTTGTTGGAGAACGAGCCAGCTTTCGGGCTCCCACAAATAGACTCGGTCCAGGAGAGGGTTGTTTGCCAGCAGGGGTGCTGAAACCTTCAGTGTGATCCAGGAAATATGGCTCTCAGGATATTTTCTCTTCAGCGCAGAAAGGATCGAGGTGGTGACAAGGACATTGCCCATCGCGTCGAGATTGATAATCAAGATTCTCTTGCCGATTGGATCGAAATCAACACACTCCTTGTAACACTGCGTGTTCGGAAAGCACGGTTTGTATCCACCGAAATGCTTGCATGAGGGAATGCTAATCTTTTTCGGCGTTGGACGCTTCTGGGAGGCTCTTTTTTTGACGGGAGACTTCTTTTGTTTTTTTGACCTGGCAGCCACAGAACCTACTGTTATTGATTGGACGGTGTGAAAGTATTCATATCATGAAAGAATAGCAACAAACGTCAGCCGGTTCCGGCAACGTTGTCCAGAATCATGAAGTCATGATTCGTGGTTCCTTCCCTGAAGATAGCATCTCTCCGCTGAGACTTTCCGGCAAAATTGCAGCGTCGGTAGAAGGGACAGCTTCCGCAAAACGGATGATGTGTCCGACAGATTCTTCGCCCAAAACGGATAAGGTTCGTGTGAAAAGAGTATCCCCTTCCCTTCGGTATGAGCCCCTTCATCTGTTCAAATATCTCAGCAGGCGTTCCCCCCCTCTGAAAGTCGGAGCCGGGTGCAGATTCTGTGAACGTGGGTGTCAACCGGGAAAACATCTCGCTTGAGTGAGAACAGCAAGACGCAAGCTGCGGTCTTTACGCCCACCCCCCTTATCTCTGTCAACTCGCGAAGAATCGTGTTGCTTGTTTTCGTCCTGATGGATGCAAGCGAGTATCTGCCAAACCGATTCTTGACAAACGCAAGTGCTTCCTGGATTTGCTTCCCTTTTTGATTTGCCATCCCTCCAGACCTGATAGTCTCAACAATCTGACTCCTCGGTGCACTAGCGACGTCCTGCCATCTTGGAAACCTGGATCGAAGAGCCGTGTACGCCCTGTGACTGTTCTTATCATTCGTGTTCTGGGACAGGATGGTGGCAATCAGCATTTCGAGCAGCGAGGGAGTGCGACGGGGCTGTTTTGGTTTCCCCAGCATCTTTTCCAAGGAGATTGATACATCCTTGATTCGCCGTCTTAATTTTGTTCTCTCCGATAGAGTAATGCTCTTTGAATGTTTTTCTGATTTTATCAAGCGGTGCCAGCAGCGAAAAGAGCCCGGTGAACTGCCTGAACCTCTCCCTTGATATTCTCCGATTGCAAGAGAAGAAGAAGGCTCCTTTCCGACGCTCCGAATGAAATCATCCGCACGGTTGCACTGCCAAGCGCGGCAAACACGGATGCCATGAGTGCTTTCACTTCGGGAAGACGACTACCGACAATGCACAGGCTTGAGAGGCCTTTCTCAACGGAGGTTGTGCCGAGCGTTTGTAATTCCCCTTGCAGACCATCCGTGAGATATCGTTCATCGAAGATGCCAATGAATCCGTATTCCGACGTTGCGATCGCGCTGAGCGGAATCCCATTCCGGTTCAGCACGTTGTAAATCCCTTCCCAGAAAAGATACTGATCGTTGCGTTCATGGGGTGCACACCGCAATGCAACCACGTTGTTCTTCACGACGATGGAACGTACCCTCGGACTCGAATCGTCCATGATACTCACGAGCGTACCTGATCCCGGTTGGGTGGAGTTCAGGATTTGAACAGAAATCTTTTTCTCCATCACCGGAACCATCGTACTCGGATGAAGCACCTTTGCCCCGAAGTACGAAAGCTCAAAGGCTTCTTCAAAGGAGATTTCGTTGATCTTCCGGACTCCTTCCACGATGCGCGGATCTGCGGTGAGGATACCATCCACATCGGTCCAGATTTGGACCAACCGTGCGTTCAATCCAGCACCAATGATCGACGCCGAATAGTCCGAGCTTTCCCGCCCCATGGTGGTATATCTCCCGGTTTGAGTAATGCCGATGAAGCCTTGTGTCACCGCGATTCTCCCCTGCTCCAAAAGCGGCAGAACGGTTGAATGGAGAAGTCGCGATGTATGAGACATCAAAGGGCGCGCATTTCCAAAACGATCGTCTGTTATCATGAACTCTTTCGCATCAATCCACACGGCGTCAAGGCCAGATTCACGAAGAGCGGCTGCAACAATGCGCGAAGAGAGACGCTCTCCGTATGAACAGATTGCGTCTGTCGTGCGTGGGGTAAGTTCTCGAAGTGCAGCCACACCCTGAACCAGAATTTTTATTTCACTAACGTATTCATGAATAATCCCCTCAATCTCTCTTGCATTCGCGCGCGAAGTCAGAAGATTGTCGATAATCGTTCCATGTCTTGCGAAGAGGTCTGTAAGGATCTCCTCTGCCCCTTCGCGATCGCCCGTGGCCGCAGTGCGGGCAATCATTTCCAGTTGATTCGTTGCTTGCGCAATCGCTGAGATGACGACGACCGGGGCCTGAGAACGATGCTCGTGGACTATCTTGACCACCCTTCTCATTGCGGCGACATCTTGATTCGACGTGCCACCGAATTTCATGACTATCATTGGTCAAACCGCTTTAGGAAACAGGCAGGTTTCTATGGGGGGA
>QKGJ01000249.1 GCA_003251275.1 Ignavibacteria bacterium | reverse complement strand
TCCGATAGGCCCCTCGCGCTAAGTTCCGAATCTGTTCAGCCGTACTTTCTGGAAAAGCACGATGAAGGTTTTCCAGAGTAACACGCTTTCGAAAACCGCTGGCGAACGCAGCTGACCCAAGTATCGTTCCGACACGGTTCGTCGCCGGGAATGAAAGTGAACGTGCGAACAGAAGCAGGCAACGAAACAGGAAATATTCAATTTGATTTTGAATCTGACGCAGCATGACCCGATGAATTTACAAAATCAATCGAGAACTTACAACGACGTTTGAGTCAGCTGGTCGGACTTGGAGTTCGGTGAGATAACTGGAGAAGGACTATTCCGACGATGATTGCCACGAGACCGCACGCTGAGAGAAGATCGATCTGCTGATCCCCGCGAAAGAGCCCAAGGATTGTTCCTGCGATTGGAGAGAATGCAAATGCTACTGCAAGAGTGACGCCGAGGTTTTCGGTCGTGGAGAGAGATGTGTAGAAACTCCACATCCCCAAACTCCCTGCAACAATCCCTCCCCCTATGAGAATCATAAGCCATGCGCCGATGTTATCCGGTTGACCAATGCTTCGCCATGCAGGGATAGAGAACAAACCCAAGACACACAACGCGACAGCTGTTCGCAACGTAATCCCCGCGACGGGAGGCATCCCGATTACCCGGAGGCCGGTTTTTTCAAAGTACCCACCCACCCCCCAAGACACTCCGGCGAGAATAGCATACATTATGTACGGACGCATCTCAACTCCTCATCAACGAACAATGACCTGTCGTTCCCAGTTGTCGTCTCGAATTTCATTGCGGTGCGTCGAATGGATGAGTTCGTAATCCGAACCTTGCGAACGCTGCACGAAGACAAAGAAAACACCACCCTGAATATTGTTGTACGTCCACAATTCATGCGGACGGGCTTCGGCTTCGTTCGGGTACCGTTCAACATCGTCGGGTTGACCATAGGTAATGTACACGCGTCCGCGATCGGTGGCATATCCTTTTCGGCCGAGCGAACGGAAGTGCTCGTTCGCGTAGGAAACCCTCCGGAAATACTCTTCCTTGAATCCAAGAGGTTTGTGGGACCAGAACTCCGCCAAAAAGCGAGCCTTTGCTTCTCTGCCAGCAAACTTTCTATATTGATCTTTTTCCCCCGAAATCATTTCGTATCGTGCCTGGTCAAACTCAACGTCCAATGCCTCTTCACTCAAGCCTGCATACTCATCGATGAACGATGTTGGAGCACCTTCGACGAGGGAAGAATCGATACCAGAAGTCGGGTTGTACACGAATATCTTTTTCGCTGTTGACACCTTCGGTGAGCCGGTCTCATCGAGGAAGGACAGAACGACTGTGTATGTCCCCATCTTGAGCTTCGAGGCGGGTATGCTCTCCACAATGACTGCTGATTCCGCCGATCGCTTCCGTACCCGCTCCTTCGAAATAACTTCGCGCCCGACGGCATCAAGAACCTGAAGCCTCTGCGTAAAATCGCTCGAGTCACTTCCTTCCAACAAATTATACGCTTCCCCGTAGAGATAGCACATCTGGTTTTCATCAAAAATACCTGTCACATTGGGAACTACATCGAGTGTATTCTTGTAAAAGGGCCCGCCCTTCTCTCCTTTTCGGATAACGGATGCAAGTTCAAGGTCACTGATTGCCATCCTTTCCGCCAGAGAATGAACACTGCACTGCATCTGCACGCTGTCTATTCGTGAGAGGTCCTGCATGTCCTGACCAATCATCGTGATGCGGTAATCGCCCGCATCAAGTTCCACGCCTGCAACGCCCACAAGATTAACCCCATTCTGGACAGCAGCGGTATCCTGCTTGGTGTGTGGAACTCGCCATCGCTGGCCCACGACTACCGAGTCATCCTTCGTGATAATAAGGCTCAACACCGCTTCTGCTTTCGATGTTCCGTCTTCGGCAGAGTAGAGCAGCGTCTTTTGTGGTATTGCGTAGTACACTTCAACATATTGTTTCTCATTCACGCTCCCCCTGAACCGCGCGTAGTCCGCCTCGAGATCAAAGGGTCGAACGTCTTGAAGGGTTTGTGCAGCGAGAAGGGTTGGGATGAAGAGGTTGGCGATCAGGTAATATCTTGACATTTGCATTCTTCTTTTCTTGTTTTTTCAACAAATCTACGAAGCGTGATCGCTTCCGGCGATCTCTCTTAGTTTTCGGATTTCGCCATTGGTAAGAGGCCTGCTTGCACCCCGGGGAAGTCCTTTGATTGTCACGGGGCCATAGGCAATCCTGTCCAGCTTCTTGACAATATATCCAAGCGATTCAAACATGCGATGAATCTGCCGGTTTCTACCTTCGGAGATCACGACTTCAAGTTGCTTCCCTTTGCTCCCCGGGCTCACGGAGACTCGCGCGGGAGAAGTTACTCCATCGTCGAGGCGCACTCCATTCCTCAGAGTCATCACGTGCTCCGGAGTGACCGGCTGATCACAGGTGACGAGGTACATCTTTGGTACTTCAAACCGTGGATGCATGAGATGATGGGCAAAATCACCATCGCTGGTGAAGAAGAGAACACCCGTTGTATGTCGATCCAGCCGCCCCACAGGAAAAACACGCCTTTTGGAATGCAGAACATCCATCACTGTGGTTCTGCCTTGCTCGTCGTGAGCCGTGGTGATGGTGTCTTTCGGCTTGTTCAAAACCATGTACACATGATCATGAATCTGCGCGATCTGCTTTCCATCGACTGCGATGTGATCTTTTCCAGGGTGAACTTTCGTTCCCAGCTCGCGAACCCGCGTGCCATTTACCTCTACTTTCCCATCCGCGATCAAATCGTCCGCTTTTCGTCGTGAAGCGACACCACACATACTCAGGTAACGATTAAGTCGAACAGTTTCGACCGCATCCGACCTAGTCCGCTTTCCCATCACCTGCCTCCCGGCTTTCGGATTCTCGATCGACGCCACCGGGAAATTCCAACGTTCCTCCCTCATCGACAAGAATACTTCCAAGGCCTTCATCGGCCGACTCTTGAGTCTTCTCTTCCATTTCCTTTAGCAACCTTCTTTCCACTTCAAATTCTGCTTCTGCGAGAAGTTCATCAATCTCCCGGGGCTTTGGGAGATCAGAAAGGTCGTTGATCCCGAAATGCTTTAAGAATTGCTTTGTCGTTCCATAGAGAAGAGGACGACCCGGCGTAGCTGCACGACCGATGATTGCGACCATATTTCTTTCCAGCAACGTCCGCAAAACATAATCCACGTTCACTCCCCGTATCGACTCGATCTCTGGCTTCGTAACCGGTTGCTTGTAGGCCACCACCGCGAGTGTTTCCAATGCGGACACCGAAAGCTTCCGACGAGATCTTTCACGGAGCATTTTCCCCAACCAAATCCCATACTCCGGAAGTGTTGCAAATTGATACCCGCCTGCTACATGCACGATCCGGAACGGCCTTCCCGCAGCTTGATAGTCGGCATTCAATTCATCAACGGCGCGGAGCACTATTTCCTGCGTTAGTCGGTGAGTCCGTTCCCCCTCAATAAGAATCCCAAATATATCAACGATCTGCCCCGGCGACAACGGTTCATCCGAAGCAAAGATGAGCGCCTCGATAATATTATTCTGCGAGGGGTTGCTGGAGGAATGATGAGAGTTTTCCGTCGTCACAAAGCAAGCTCCACCTGGTGGTGCGCATGAGAACGAATGAGGAAGTCATTCTGTCCGTCCATGGCATGGAGTGAGATAAGCTTGTTCTTCATTAATTCCAGCAGGCCAATAACGGTCACGATCACTCTCACTTTTTCAGACATATGGGAGATGAGCTGTAGGAAAGATGTGTCGCCATGAACGCGGAGATAGTCCATCGTAAACCCGACCTGCTCATCGACCGACACATTCATGAGTCGAACCTCATGCACGACTTTCTTCGGCATCTGATCCATCGCGGATTTATACGCTGCAATCAAATTGAACAATGAAATGTCCTGCATAAGATCCTCGGCATCCTCATCGAGTAGCGATCTTTCGTCGGCCTGGAAGAACCTTCTGTAGTGAATCTTCCGCTGTACGTCTTCCATTCCCGAGAACTCCTGAGACATTTCCTTGTATCGTTTGTATTCGATCAGACGACGTACAAGTTCCGCACGCGGATCTTCTTCTTCTTCAGAATTCTCTTCCCGGGGCAACAACATGCGGACTTTGATTTGCATAAGGGTCGCCGCCATAACGATGAACTCCCCGGCTACTTCAAGGTCGAGAGTCGACATCAGATGGAGGTATTCGAGGAACTCTTTCGCGATCTGCGAAATAGGGATATCGTAAATATCCAGTTCATCCCTCTTAATGAAAAAGAGAAGGAGGTCTAGTGGTCCTTCGAACTCATTGAGTCTTATCTTATACATTCTGCAGCCGATTTATTCTTAACCAATAGCCATTGCAGTCCGAACATCTCCCATAGTTTCCTGTGCCCTTGCCCGTGCTCTCTTCTCCCCATCAATGAGGACTTCCTGGACCTTCGCTGGATGAGATTCATAGTATGCTCGCTTTTCCCGGACCGGTTCCAATTGATGTGCGATCGCACTGGCTATGCGTGTTTTGCATTCGACACACCCAAGTGCTCCAATACGACAGTTGGCCGCTATCTCATCCTGTTCCTGCGAATTGAATTTTTGATGGTACGTGAACACGAGGCACACTTCAGGTCTTCCCGGATCGTTCTTACGGACCTTTTTCGGATCTGTCACTGCCGAGCGCATTTTCCTGGAAATCTCGTCTGTAGAGTCGGCAAGCAAGATGGTATTGCCAGTGGACTTACTCATCTTCCGGTCAGGTCCGTCAAGCCCCGGAAGGCGCGCAAACTTCGTGAGCTTCGCCTCTGGCTCGGGGAACACTTTTCCATATTGCAGATTAAATCGCCTGGCAATCTCTCTCGTAATCTCAACGTGAGGCACCTGATCCTCCCCGACAGGAACAAGGTCGCCACGATACAATAATATATCCGCGGCCTGCAGTACAGGGTACCCGAGGTGCCCGTAGCTCACATTCTCAATATGCAAATCCCGGACTTGCTCCTTCACGGCGGGATTGCGTTCCAGCCGCGCAGCTGTTATCAACATGGAAAAAATCAAATGGAGTTCCGTATGCTCCTTGATTTGCGATTGTCGGAACATGGGACTTCTCTCTGGGTCCAGTCCCGCGGCAAGCCAGTCGATGAGCATGTCCGTGGAATTCTGCTGAATATGCGCCGTATCGAGATTCGTCGTGAGAGCGTGGTAATCTGCAATAAGATGGTAGTTCTGGTACTCGTTTTGTAAAGCTACCCAATTCTCGAGCGCGCCGACCAGATGGCCGAGATGCAACTTCCCCGTGGGACGCATTCCGCTGAGAATCGTTTTTCTTTGAGTCAACCGTCTTTCTTCCTCGGATGTACGTGAGCGTTACTAACCCGCGTAGCAGCGGATTAGTGCAGAAACAGGTATGGCTTCCACCGCTCGTCGAGCGTGCCAACAAAATGACTAATGAAGGTAACATGATTTGGTCTCATGGGACGCCGTCGGAGAGGCATCTTCGCCTCCTCAGGAGTGCTGTCTCCCTTTTTGTTATTGCATCGCACACAGGCACAAACCATGTTCTCCCACGTGTCCTCTCCGCCACGAGAGGCGGGAAGAACGTGATCCATCGTGAGAGGGATATCGCTTCTTCCACAATACTGGCATCGATGGGAGTCGCGGCGAAGGATATTTTTCCGCGATAGGATGATCTTCTTGAAAGGAATACGAACGAAGACGGACAGCCGAACAATGCTCGGAAAGGGCATTGATGTTGAAACAGACCGAACCCGGAGAGCTTCGTTTGCTGCAATCATCTCTGCCTTGCCAAGGTAGAGGAGAACAATGGCTTTCCTCGCATTAATAACACTCATTGGCTCGTAATTCTGATTCAAGATCAGAACTTTTGCGTTCAGCCTGCCACCGCCACTAGTTGAATGAACCTGTGAACTGAAGACAAACCTCCATCTAATTGATCTCTTTGCTTGAAACGAAGCGTCCTAAAACATTGAAAAATATACTATTCTGCAACCGAAGAATCAAGCAGATGAAGGCGAGAAAAACAAAAACGGCCTCTTTCCAGAGGCCGCTTTTCGCATCGTCATAATGTCGGTATTTCCACCGCGGTGAAGAAACTTGCACCTGCTGGAGATTTCATCCTCAGGAGAACTGAATCACCGGGCTTCTTTCCCTCAATGATCTTCTTGAGGTCTTTGGGTGATCGCACAGGCTTGTTATCAGCTTCGAGAATGACCAGTTTCTCACGGATGTTTCTCTCGTAAGCTTCACCGTATGGCTTGACGCTTGCAACCACCACTCCATGGTCAACCTTTGCGGCTTCCTGCTCCCCATTGGTCATGGCACGAACTGACATCCCGAGCTTTTCAAAATCGGCAACCTCGGGGTCGTGTTTGTCGGCCTCGTTTGCTTCATCTCTGTTGCTGGAAGCGGTGATTACATCGCTTTCATCAGCTCTTGGTTTAAGCGTTACTCTTTTCTCGATGTTTTTTCCATCGCGGTATATCTTCAGCACTACAGCATCCCCGGGACGACGGCTGGCAACATACGATTGTAGCTCGTTTGCCTGATTCACCTCGCGACCGTCAACACTCAGAATAATATCTTTCTCCAGAACGCCGGCAGACTCTGCCGCTCCGTCTTTGACAACGCTCTGGACAATGACACCTTGAGCTTTTGGCAATCCCACAGCCTTTGCCATTGTCTGATCGACCGCCTGGATTGACACGCCAATGTACCCCCTTCGGACCTTTCCATCTTTGATTAGGTCGCGAGCAACAACCTTGATCAAATTGGACGGTACCGCAAAGCCATACCCTTGATAACGTGCGTTCGTCGTTGCGATGGCAGTATTTATCCCGATCACTTCTCCGTAAATATTGACAAGGGCGCCGCCACTGTTTCCAGGATTGATTGCTGCATCTGTCTGGATGAAATTCTCAATGCCGTACGCCTCACTCCTGCTAATAACACCGATGCCGCCTCGCCCGATGGCACTGACGATTCCTGCGGTAACAGTTGAATTCAAGCCGAGCGGGTTGCCAATTGCCAGCACCCACTCTCCAACCTGCACGTCATCCGAGTTTCCGATCGCCGCCGCGGTAAGATCTTTTCCATCGATCTTGATCACTGCAAGGTCCGTCGTCGGATCCGTACCGATGACTTTTGCCTTGTACCTCGACTTGTCGTTCAGAATCACTTCAATCCCCCCTTTATCAGCTCCTTCAACAACGTGGTTGTTCGTAGCGATATATCCATCCGCCGTGATAATAATTCCTGAGCCGGCTCCCTGCGAAGGCTGAGGTTCTGGCGTCCCTCCGTCCGGACTAAAGAAGTGGAAGAAATCCTGGGGGATGTTGCTTCCTTTCGAAGTAGTTGTAACGGTAATTGACACAACGGTTGGCGTGACAGCCTTGGCAATTTCTACGAATGCCTGATTGGCTTTAGCCAAATCCACACCGGTTGTTTGTAGTGGCCGGGGCCCGCCAAGTTTTGGATCCTGGTCAGTGGCAAAACCAGGACTAACACCACCACTAAAATTCGATACGAGCAACGCCCCAAATACTATTCCCACGGTGATGAGTACTAGCGCAGATACAACAGACTTCTTTGACATGTGCTTCTCTCCCTGAAAAAAATATTGTTTGATGATAATAGTTTACCGTTATGCATCAATATCAACAATCGATATGTAATTCTCCCGACATAATTACCCGAATGAAGCAAACACGGATTCAGATTTCAACCCTCGGAACCCATCGATGTGATGTTGCAAGAACACCCGTAACGCATTTCCAACATCTGTCTTCAGTGCATTCGATAACTCAAGTTCGAGCGCGAGTTTCGGTGAAAAAGCCCTTTGCAGATACCGGAGCATCTCCACCGCCGAACGTGAAACCTGAAACTGATTGTTCGATGAGCAGCCGGTGCAGACGATTCCCCCGAATCCCATGGTGAATTCTTCATCTTCTTCCCTGCCCAAGCCACAAATTGCACACCGATCAAGTTGTGGCCTAAAACCAAGAATTTCGATGATCTTCATTTCAAAGTAGTATAACGCTAAAACCGCGTTTTTTGTTGCAGCATTCATCGAACGAAGAGTTTGTAGCGTCAATTCGAAGAGGGGGATGTTTATTTCATCCTGGTGAGTAGTGATGTTGAGAAGTTCAATCACAGCAAGACCGAACGGCATGTGCTCAATGGAGCATGAGAGGGTTCGATGAGAATCAAGGAGGTCACATTGCGAAAGGAATTGGAGGTCCCGAGAATCCTTCTTATACATGACCAATCGGACGTGACTCAACGGATCGAGCGCACCGTAAAATCGGGAACCCTGTGCGCGAGCGCCTTTCGCGATCACCGAGACTTTTCCGCAGTCACGAGTGAACATCGTGAGAATCCTGCTGGTCTCTCGATACTTCATACCCTTCAGTATGAGAGCATCAGTTGTGACAATCATAAATGGCCGGCATGCATCGTCATCATTTGTTGCTTCACCCGGAGAACCGACTCGCCATAGGGCGGTTTCAGAACCCCGGCCTCCGTAACAATCGCGGTAATCAGATTATTCGGCGTTACATCAAAGGCAGGTGCGTACACCTTGACCCCATTCGCCGCGACACGAACGCCATTGATATGAGTGACCTCATGGGAATCCCGCTCTTCAATGGGGATATGCGCCCCCTTTTCCGCCACAATATCGATTGTGCTGGTCGGCGCAGCAACGTAGAATGGAATCTTGTGGCGTTCGGCCAGGACGGCAAGCGAATACGTCCCTACCTTGTTCGCGACATCGCCGTTTGCAGCAATTCGATCTGCCCCCACAATCACGGCATTCACTTTGCGTTGTTGCATCAAAAAACCCGCAGTGCTATCGGTTATGAGAATGGTTTCGATCCCTGCATTTACCAACTCCCAACTCGTCAGGCGCGCACCTTGTAAGAGGGGCCGGGTCTCATCAACAAATACGCGAACGATCTTCTGCTGCTTGGCTGCGGTCGTAATGATAGCCTGGGCAGTCCCCTCGCCTGTGGTCGCAAGCACTCCCGTGTTGCAATGTGTGAGTACGGAAAAGCCAGGTTCAATTAGGCCAGCGCCAAACTCTCCGATCTTTTCACAAGCCTCAACGTCCTCCCGGTGAATCGCCTTGGCCTCTTGCAGAAGTTGAAAAAGGGCGGAGACGGAATTCTTCGTATTGTTTTCCTCAAACACTCGCCTCATGCGCTTG
>QKGJ01000374.1 GCA_003251275.1 Ignavibacteria bacterium | reverse complement strand
GTATGGTGGCAGCACTTCCTATCTTTCCTCAAACGCTGGAGCCAATTTCGTTTCTGCTTCCGTGAGCGGGGCGAACTATGCTATTCTTGCATATGATCGAGCGACTTTTTTCGCACAGCAAAGCCAGGGCATCTGGCGCCTCGGGATCACCTACTCGGTTCCGGTGAGCAACACGCAGGCCCTTTCGCTCCTCACGCCAAACGGCGGAGAGGTGTGGCAGTACAATACCGTCCATAATATTACGTGGAGTTCCACAGGGATCGCGAATGTCAAGATCGACTACAAAACATCTCCATCGAGTTCATGGCAGACCATTGCAGCAAGTACACCCAATACAGGATCATATGCGTGGAAGATTCCGAATACCGTCACCACACAAGCGCGCGTCCGAGTGAGTGATGTTGCGGATAACACGCCGACGGACTCCAGCAACAATTTCTTCAGTATCACCGCATCCGCCATTGCAGTAAATCGGAGCGAGATTCAATTCGGAACCATTCAAGTGGGTCAACAGGCCATCGATACTGTTCTGATTACGAACTCCGGGACGGCTCCATTGGTTGTGGCAAACGTGAGTTTTGATATTGTTGGATACGTTGTGTCGCGTTCGTCGTTTACGGTTCCCGCCGCAGGCTCAGATACCATCAAGGTACTGTTCGTTCCGTATATGCAAAAGACATATAACGCGACCATGACGATGGTGAGCAATGCGCCTTCCTCACCGACTACGATTCCCGTGTTCGGTGTAGGACAGAACCCAACATCCGTGGCAGACGGATCGGAGATTCCTCTCTACTATGCTCTTGAACAGAACTTTCCCAATCCATTCAACCCATCGACAGTGATCTCTTATTCAATAGTCAATGACGGATTCGTCTCGCTCAAGGTCTTTAACTCGATCGGGCAGGAAGTGGGGACGCTCATCGATGAAGTGCAGAAGGCCGGGAAGTATTCGGTGCAATTCAATGCCGAGAGCACAGGCGGGCAATCTGTACCGACAGGGATTTACTTCTACAAACTCAGCTCCGGCACTTTCTCGAGCACGAAGAAGATGCTTCTGCTGAAGTAAGGCAAACTTCCGAAGCCCCGCCCAAGCGGGGCTTTTTTTTGGGTGATTGGAACATGAAAATTTCCTTTATTAGTAAAGAACATTTGAAAGGAAATAAAATTGCGACCGATAACAATTGTTATGGCATTATGCGTTATTGGACTGATGGCGTTTTGTGGGTATCAGTTCCTGCTAAGCAGCGGGATCGTCGGGCAGACATTGAAGCCGGGAGTCGGGTCTTTTGTCATAAACGGGTGTTTCTGCCACAGCGATAGCCTGGATTCTTCCGTCAGGGTTTGGATCGAAGGTCCCGATAGTCTTCAGTCAGGAACGGAGGGATTGTACACTGTGTCCGTGTACAAGGACAGCAATATTGCCGCGGGCTTTGATGTAGCGGCGTTTTTCGGTGAGATGGGTATCGTGGATTCGATTGGGACCCAATTGATGACTTATAATCCTGGCGCAGATAGTCTGGAAGTAACTCACACCCAGCCGAAGTTTGCAACCAGCGATACGATCAGCTGGCAGTTCAAGTATCGCGCTCCGACAACGCCGGGAATTGTCGATACACTGTACTCAGTGTCGAACAGTGTCAACGCCGATGGCGGTCCCGGTCCGGAGGATCGGTGGAATTTTGGGGAGAATTTCCTTGTGTACGTTACCGGCACAACAGCAGTCAAAGCTCAAGCGAATCTTGCGGGATCATTTTCTCTTTACCAGAATTTTCCAAATCCGTTTAATCCGAGTACCACAATTAGCTTTGACATGCCTGTTTCTTCCGACATTGAGCTGACAGTCTACGATATTGAGGGGCGGGAAGTCGAAACCGTCGCAACGGGAAGGTACCAAGCTGGTTTTCACGTGGTGCAATTTAATGCCAACGGACTGGCAAGCGGTATTTATTTTTATCGACTTCTAGTCAACGATCATTCCTCCATGAAAAAAATGGTTCTACTCCGATAGGTCGGAAATGAGTCCCCTCACAAAATAGCGATGGGTAGTAAAAAGAAAACCAGGTTGTCCTCTTTACGCCATCTCTCTCTCGCAAAGGCTCGTGAGAAGTGGAGAGAATCCGTCTATCAGCCCGGCGTTGCGAAATATCCCGAGCGTATGAAGGAATTCTCTACGGTGTCGTTTACCCCGGTTGAGCCGCTCTACACGCCGGCGCAAACTTCCGATGAACAGTACCTGCGCGATGTTGGATTTCCTGGAGAATTCCCGTACACGCGGGGAATTCAACCGTCCATGTACCGGGGCAAATTATGGACGATGCGTCAGTATTCGGGGTTCGGTACTGCGCGTGAATCGAATGAGAGGTACCGCTACCTTCTTTCGCAGGGTCAATCAGGACTCTCCGTTGCCTTCGACCTCCCCACGCAGATAGGGTATGACAGTGACGATCCAATGGCGGATGGTGAAGTGGGGAAAGTGGGCGTCGCGATTGATACCCTGGCTGATATGGAACTCCTCTTCGAGGGAATTCCGCTCGATAAGGTCACCACTTCCATGACGATCAACGCTCCAGCGGCTGTCCTCCTGGCGATGTATATTGCGGTTGCGGAGAAGCAGGGGGTTCATGCGGACAAGATCGGCGGCACGATCCAGAATGACATTCTAAAAGAGTACATCGCCCGTGGGACCTATATCTACCCTCCCAAAGCATCAATGCGGTTGATTACAGATGTCTTCGCCTATTGTGCCAAAGAAGTCCCTCGTTGGAATACGATCTCTATTTCGGGATATCACATCCGTGAAGCAGGTTCCACTGCGGCACAAGAGGTGGCTTTCACCCTTGGAGACGGGATCGCGTACGTCGAAGCCGCGTTGCATGCCGGCCTCGATATTGACGACTTTGCTCCGCAGCTTTCCTTTTTCTTCAATGCCCACAATGACCTGTTGGAAGAAGTGGCAAAGTATCGGGCAGCACGACGGCTCTGGGCGAAAATCATGAAAGAACGATTCAAGACAAAGAACCCCCGGTCAATGATGCTACGATTCCACGCACAAACCGCCGGATCGACGTTGACAGCCCAGCAGATCGAGAACAATATTGTGCGGGTCACCATCCAAACACTTGCCGCTGCCCTTGGAGGGACACAGAGTCTCCACACAAACGCGAGGGACGAGGCGCTTGCTCTTCCGAGCGAGGAGGCAGCGATGGTTGCGCTGCGAACACAGCAGATTGTTGCCTATGAAAGTGGCATAACCAACACCGTCGATCCGTTGGCCGGCTCGTACTATGTCGAAGCAATGACGGACCGGATCGAACAGGAGGCGCAGGAATACCTGGATCGCGTGGAGACACTTGGAGGTATGGTTGCTGCAATCGAATCGGGTTTTGTGCAAACGGAAATCCAAAGATCAGCGTACCGATTTAACCAGCAGATGGAAGCGGGGGAAAGAGTTGTCGTGGGAGTTAATAAATTTCAAGCGGATGAACCCGAGGTTACAGGTCTCCTCACGATTGATCAGCGTGTTCAAGAAGAACAGGTTCGATTTCTTCACAATGTCCGGGCGAAAAGAGACGGCGCAAAATGTGAAACCGCATTGGCTCAACTTCGGCGTGCAGCGAAAGGTGAATCGAACCTCTTGCCACCGATCCTGGAAGCAGTTCGGGCATACACCAGCGTCGGGGAGATTTGCAACGAATTACGCGGCGTCTTTGGGGAATATCAGGAACGAATTGTCATCTAGGAATATGTCATGAACATCTCACATATCGAGCATGTTGGGATCGCCGTTAGAAATCTTGAGGAAGCTATTCGATACTACGAGGATGTTCTCGGTCTTCACTGCTACCGTATCGAAGATGTGGAAGATCAAAAGGTGAAGACGGCCTTTTTCAAAGTCGGTGAGACGAAAATCGAGTTGCTGGAATCAACGGATCCCGAAGGCCCGGTTGGCAAATTCGTAGAGCGGCGAGGGGAAGGCGTGCATCACCTAGCTTTTGCGGTTCCGGAGGTGCCAGCTGCACTGGAAGAAGCGAAAAACAAAGGGATAGAGATTATTGATGCCGAGCCGAGAGAAGGAGCAGAAGGTCTGCAGATCGCATTTCTCCATCCAAAGTCTACCCACGGCGTCCTAACGGAGCTTTGTTCGTCACCGAAAAAGCCTGTCTCAGGCATGTGAAAGCAACAACGATCCCGTCAGCGAAGGAAGTTTCGAGACGAGATGTGTTTTGCGAATCAAGTTTCCTGCACTCAGTGTGCGAGCCCTTTGAAGAATCGCTTCGTCTGTTGAGCCCGTAACAAACACGAGCGGAAGCGTGGGGTTTACCTCTCTTAACTTCAGACTGAAGGAAATCCCGTCCATCACCGGCATTTCGATATCGCAAATGACAAGATCAACGGTTTCCGTTGCCAGTTTTTCCAACGCGTCAGCACCGTGAATTGCAGAGACGACTTCAACACCGGGTGTTTCGATAAGGTCTTTCGCCAACTCCAGGAATAGTGGATCGTCATCCACTACAAGAATTTTCTTGTTCATCGATGTTCTGTTTGTGAGAGAAAAAATGTTAGGGAGTGATTAGACAGGGAGGTAGTTGAATATAGCGATGGCGTAAACCGATGTCAACGAAAAAGATTTACGAGAAACTCGTAGCTTCTCCATCAATTTCTTGACCATACATGGGGGACGCCTTCAATTGTTTGTTTTTTTGTTGTTGATCCACTACCTTCTTCACGGTCATTTCAAGAATTGAGGAGTTGTATTTGCAACCATTTCATGCTGTTGTTCTAGGAATCGTCCAAGGTTTAACAGAATTTCTCCCAATCAGCAGCACCGCTCATCTTACCCTCACCGGAAAACTCCTCGGATTCGTAACAACAGAGAATACACAAGCCTGGACGGCGTTTCTTGCTGTTATACAGCTTGGAACTGTTGCTGCGGTTCTGATCTACTTTTCCAAAGATCTCTGGAGAATGACGAGGGCATTGCTTGAAGACATTCGGACAAAGGGGAAGAGATTCGCTGAGTACTCGCATGAATCCAGGCTTGTCCTATATATCACCCTCGGGACAATTCCTGTTGTGGTAGTCGGACTTCTTGCCAAAGATATCATCGAAGGCGTCTTTACGAAAAATCTGGTTGTTATTGCATCGAGCCTCGTTGTCCTTGCGATATTTCTTTGGATTGCCGAGCGGGTAGCGAGCCACTCCCGCTCAATTCAGAAGGTGACTCTGAAGGATTCACTCTTGATCGGACTTGCGCAGGTCCTTGCCCTGATCCCGGGTTCGTCTCGCTCAGGAACGACCATAACTGCAGGGCTCTTCCTTAAGTTCGAAAGGGCTGCTGCCGCGAGATTCTCATTTCTTCTGAGCATACCCGCCGTGTTGGGAAGCGGCCTCTACGAACTGGCAAAAATTGATCATTCCGTATTCCAGTTTGGGAACTTCAATCTCGTCATCGCGACATTTGTGTCCGGAGTTTCAGGATATGTGGCAATAGCATGGCTCCTTCGTTATCTCATGAAGAATACAACAATGATTTTTGTTTGGTACCGCATCGGACTCGGTGTCCTCCTCTTCATCCTCATGCTGACCCGTGTTGTCACGCCATAGTAACCATAGATACTTCGTGCAAAGAATGTAGATGGCCCGATCCTCTCGTCATATTACCACAATGTCATTCTTCTCCATCGTGGGGATCGCATTATTTGTTCTTGAATCGTTTATTCCCATGCCTTTGCCATTCCTAAAAATAGGGCTGGCCAACGTGTCAACACTTCTCGCACTCTACACCTTTGGATTGGCCGATGTGTTGATCATCGTTTTGATTCGGGTGGTGGCGGGATCGCTTCTTGTTGGCTCCATTCTTTCACCTGGATTTCTCCTTGCATTTGTAGGGGGTGTTTCCTCAGCGCTCGTCATGTCTGCCCTCAAGAGAACCACCGGCAATCTTTTCAGCATGTTTGGAATAAGTTTGGTGGGTGCTTTCGTCCACGTACTTATGCAAATGTTCATTGTCGTTCTCCTCTTTGTGCAGTCGACGGCAGTCCTCGTGCTTCTTCCCATGTTGCTGTCGTCCGCGATGATTGGAGGTACAGTGGTTGGCTGGATTGGGCTCCGTCTCCATCAGATACTCGAGAGAATGGGCTCTTTCATGCCCCGGGCGTTTTGACATGTTCCGAGCACTCACTGCAGGTGATAAGATTCTTTCACTCACGCTCCTTGGCCTTACAGTTATGGCCTTCTGGGGTATCTCATCTCTTGCCACGGCAGGCTCCTCGGCTATCGTGATGGTAGGAGACCAACTATCCTACAAACTCCCTCTTGACGTCGACAACGTGATCACGGTGCAGGGGAGAATTGGTGACGTTACCATTGAAGTGAGTGGAGGGAAGGTTGGTGTTACACGCGCCGATTGTCCTAATCACGTTTGCGTGCGAACCGGTTGGCAGTCCCGCGGAGGCGAGGTTATCGTATGCGTCCCTAATCATGTATGGGTAAAAGTCCTTTCGAATGACAAACCCGAAATCAAAGGAGTAACCGGATGATGAATGGAATGGGTCGTCCGGTCAAGTTCATTCTGTTTGTTGTCAGTGTATGCTGCGCAGTTAGCTGCTCACATCAAAAGCGTCCGATTGCAAGAGATACAACGGCCATGGATACATTCCTCACGGTGAGTGTGTACGACGAGGAAATCCCGAATGAAAAAGCCCTCGCGATGGTCGATTCTGCAATTGCCGAAATCCGACGCGTTGAAATGATGGCAACAGACTACAACGATACGAGCGAAGTTGGAATCATCAACAAGCATGCGGGTGACGATAGCATCATGGTTTCCTCAGAGCTGAGTTCGCTCCTGGAAACCGCACTGCAGTATTGTCGATCTTCAGACGGGACGTTTGACATTACAGTTGAACCTCTTGTAAAAGCATGGAATTTTCTCTCTGAGCGTCCCCAAAAACCTACCGATAAGCAGATCCAGGCAATCCTTCAGTACGTTGGATACCGCAAACTCACCATTTTCAATCGAATGGCGTTTCTGCAACAAAGAGGTATGGGAATTGACCTCGGTGCGATTGCTAAAGGGTATGCGGTGGAGAAGGCTCTGCAGAAACTCAGGTCGGGGGGAGTGCGTAAAGCCATTGTCGATCTTGGTGGAAATCTGGGGGTCGGATGGATGGGAACCCGAATGCTCGATAGCACAGTTGCGACAATTTACATTAGACATCCCAGGAGGGAGGGAAGGTACTTCGGGACTTTTAAGGTTGGGAACGCCGGCATCTCCACGTCAGGTGACTACCAACGTTATTTTATTGAAGATGGCGTTCGCTATCATCACATCCTCAACCCCAGGACAGGAATGCCGGCGAGGGATCTTGTCAGCGTAACGATCGTGGCATCAAATGCCACGGACGCCGACGCACTCTCTACCCTAATTTTCGTTCTTGGAAGAGAGCGTGGAATGGACTTATTGCGCCAGACCAACGGGGTAGAAGGGCTTTTGATTTTCGAACAGGGCGATTCATTGGCGTTCACAGGAACACCGAAAATTCTCGCCTCGTTTTCTCGGACTCCGGCAGATGATTGAGACAAAAGACCTTACCTATACATTCCCCCTCTCATCAGAGAATGTCCTTTCTGGTGTGAATTTGAAGGTCGAAGAAGGGGATTTGGTGGCGTTGATGGGAGCCAACGGTTCCGGCAAAACGACTCTTACCCGGTGTCTCAACGGTTTGGTGCAACCAACAGGCGGTTCGGTTACAGTTGATGGGCATCCCTTGACGCAAGAGAATATACGAGCGATTCGTCGACGTGTGGGAATGATCTTTCAAGACCCGAACACCGCGATTACCTCGCCAACGGTTGAACGGGAAATTGCTTTTGGTCTGCAAAATCTCAGTGTCCCGCGCAGAGTAATACGGGAAAAGACGAACATGGTAATGGAGCAATTTCATCTCACCAAACTGCGACACGTGTCGCCCATGGATCTCTCCGGAGGGGAAAAACAGAGACTTGCAATAGCTGCCGTGATGGTTCTGGAACCGACGTACCTTATCCTTGACGAGGCTACATCATTTCTTCCAAGTTCATCCCGGAAAGAGGTCATGGCATTGGTCGACCAGTTGCGGCTTGAGTTGAAGGTTGGGGTTCTTCTCGTGACACAATTCCCGGAGGAGGCGCTTCGCGCCAGTTCATTGCTCATCCTTCACAAAGGACAAATCGTTCAACGAGGTAAGCCCGATGAGGTTTTTTCTAAAGCGGAGGCGCTGGAAGCATATGGAGTCCCCGTTCCTCTTGAGTATAGACTGGGAATCGCCGGTGCAAATTGAACTTAAGAACATCTCATTCTCGTACCGTGGCAAAGACAGAGTATCGGAGGTCTTTCGTGACTTCTCATTGGTTTTTGCGTCAGGAGAAGCGGTCGGCATCATGGGTAGGGAAGGGAGTGGCAAGTCAACGCTTCTCCAGTTGCTTGCCGGTCTTCAG
Source organism: Ignavibacteria bacterium (assembly GCA_003251275.1). Lineage (GTDB taxonomy): Bacteria > Bacteroidota > Ignavibacteria > UBA10030 > UBA6906 > SZUA-287. Next base: position 781 of record QKGJ01000374.1, on the reverse strand, counting down.
CGGCCTCAGCAGGGGGAAGTTCTTGTGGCGGAGAAAGCGCCGTGGGAGTTAGACCGATGGACTGAAGTGCGAAAAAACATCGGCATACTTTTTCAGTTCCCGGAGCAACAGTTCTTTCAGGAAACAGTGGAGAGGGAAGTCGGCTTCTCATTGCGAAACCACGGCGTTTCCAGAGACCAAGAGAGGGAAAGATGTTGGCAGGTTCTTCGCTTACTCGGTTTTGAACCTGAGGCTATTGTACAAAAATCGCCATTCACGTTGAGCATTGGCGAGGCACGGAAGGTTGCTTTTGCTTCAATTCTGGTGATGAACCCGAACCTCCTGTTGCTCGATGAACCAACCGCAGGTCTGGATTCGCATGGAGCAGAGGCAATGATGGCCATACTACATCAATTACGGCGGCGTGGGACCACGATCATTACCGTCTCCCATGACACAAACCTCCTTGCAGAGATCTCATCACGAATTATTGTCCTCGCTGAAGGGGCCACGGCTTTCGACGGAACGGCAAATACTCTCTTTCGAGACAACAACCTGCTTGCCGGCTTTGGATATGATCAGCCGGAAACCTTGCGATGTGCAAATCTCCTGAGAAAGAAGGGAAAGGTGATGGAAGATCGACTCTATAGTGCGGATGAGCTACTTTTTCTGACCAGCCAGAGATCAGCGGGGAAGCTCCGCTAGGTGGAGGCTATGAGAACAAGCCCAACCACTAGCATAAGTCCAACAGAGGCAAAGACAAGAATCCCGTCGTTCTGATTCAGTCGATGATCCGCAAAAG
>QKGJ01000125.1 GCA_003251275.1 Ignavibacteria bacterium | reverse complement strand
ACCGCCGCTTTTTGTGTTATCGATGTCGCGTTGGAGGTGACCTGGCTCTGTACCCGGGCCGCCAGCTGTATGACTGACAATGGCCCGCCCATGTAACCAAGACGCCATCCGGTCATCGCAAAAGCTTTCGACAATCCGTTAACCGTAATCACCTGGTCACGAATCTGTTTGATGGACCCGATACTTACATGCTTTGCGCCATCATAGAGAACTTTCTCATAAATCTCATCTGAGATCACGTAGATACCCGAGCTCTTCACCAGCTGCGCAATCTCTTCCATTTCACTTCGTGTGAACACCGCACCGGTGGGATTAGAAGGGGAGTTGATGATCATCGCCTTCGTCCGTGGATTGATCGCCTGTTTCAGCTTTCGCATGTCAGGCTTGAAGCCATTTTCAATTGATGTTGTCACAATCACCGGTGTTGCATCGGCGAGCTTCACCATCTCCGGGTAACTCACCCAATACGGACTCAGAATAATTACCTCGTCCCCCTTGTTGCAGATCGCCTGGAGAGCGTTGTAGATAGAATGCTTGGCTCCGGTGGAGACGAGAATCTGTCCCTGTTCAAAGTGAAGTTCATTTTCCCGTGAGAACTTATTGATGATCGCCTGGATGAGATCTTTGATTCCTTCAGTTGCCGTATAATGGGTGAAGTCTGCCTCTATGGCCTTGATTGCAGCTTCCTTCACATGTCGTGGAGTGGGAAAATCGGGTTCCCCCGCGGTCAGGCTTACCACGTTGACGCCTGATTCTTTCAACGACCGTGCCTTAGCAGTTAAGGCGAGAGTCTGCGATTCTTCAACCTGTTGTATTTTTCGGGAGAGTTGTTGCATGCCTTATCGCTTTTATGGCTGAAGAAATTTTTCGGAAAGTCGTTTCCGGACTACGGGAGGAACAAAACTGGACACATCCCCCCCGAAACGGGCAACTTCCCGCACGATGGTAGAGTTCAGGAACGTGTATTGATCGTGCGGCACAAGGAAGACCACGTCAATGTTTTTTGCAAGCTTCCGGTTCGTCTGTGCCATCTGGAATTCGTATTCGAAATCGGAGACCGCCCGGAGGCCACGAATCACGACTGTCGCTTTATGATCCTTTGCGTAATCCACCAGCAGTCCATTGAAGCCATCGACGGTCACCCCGTTCCGCGTCCGGACGACTTCTTTGATCATGGCAATACGTTCCTCAGAGGAGAAAAGGGGAGTCTTCGTAGTGTTTCGTGCGACAAGAACGATGAGTTTGGAAAACAGTTTTGAGGCCTGCTCAATCACGTCGATGTGTCCGTACGTGATCGGATCAAACGTACCTGGATAAATCGCGATGCGTCCTTTCATTGTTTTTCCCCGTTACTTGGTGATGGGTGGTGAAAGAACGTCACGAGCGTCCTCCCAAATTTCTTTACCGGGCCTGTTGTGTACTCCGCAGTGTCTTCAAAGCGAAGGGTCCGCGCATGCTCTATCAAGAGATATCCGTGGCGTGCAAGAAGAGATGAGCCAAAGATGACGTTGGGAATCGACCCGGTGGCTTCAAACTCATAAGGTGGATCGGCGAAAATCAGGTCATACGTTTCTTTCGCTGATTCAAGGTAGTCCATCGAATCTGTTATCTCAACTTCGATAGCGTCCTCACATCCGACCTTGCGGGCGTTCTGCACAATATGTTCGACTGCGTGACGATTGTTCTCCACGAACACGACCCTGGCCGCCCCACGACTAAGTGCTTCAATCCCGAGAGCACCGCTTCCTGCAAATAAATCAAGAACAGAGGCGCCATCAAGGTCAAGCCGCGTTGAAAGGACATCGAAAAGCGTTTGCTTCACCCGGTCTGTTGCCGGACGAACAGAAAGATCGCTAACGGTCGTGAGTGTACGTCCTTTATACAGCCCTGCGATCACGCGCATATCAGTCCCTGCGGAGTGCTACGCCGACCGCTGAGGCGAATCTGTAGGAAGGGACAGTGAGGTTCTCGGCAAGATTGAGTGTTTCGGAAACTTCGACGTGACGGAGCGGGTTCAATGCCTCGACAAGCATGGATGAGCCTCGCCGAATTTCCGCGAGCAGGTCTTTTTCGAGATGCGGTCCGTAGGCGACAATAGAGTAAATTCCCTTGATTTCCCTTGAAAGAATCCCGATCCTCTCGACGATGTCCTGGTTGGACTCGACTGAGTAGTAACTGTATGATTCAAGGACACCTTTGCGGAGCAAACTTACGTCCAACCGGTTGCGCTTCACGCCAACAAGGCCAAGGTACTTCGTGGTGGTGTCAGGGTAATTCACACGTAATGCACTTTCCGCGCTGAAGTGGTCAACATCGATAATGTTCAGGCTGATCCCGATGCGGGAGAGTGCCTTCTGGATCGCGTCCGCTTGAGCGCGCAGAACGGAAACCGTCAGTACCTCACGGACATTTTCCTGCACAGATTCATTTAACACGTGAATGTCGTTAATGAAACTGCGGGGTGATTGCTCAGGGAAGAACTGCGTCAGTTCCCAATTAATGTGTTCGTTGACTTCCGACTGGGAGAGGTCCCTGTCCATGGGAATCGTGTTCATGAAGAGGGTCCCGGAATCGAGCGCGACCGACGCCTCGCGGCTCTTTACACCGAACGCTTTCATGAAACGGGAGATCGAGGCTGAGAAATTCTCCACGTCTTGACTACTGTAATCGTTACTGGAGAAGACGTTTGCGAACTCATCCATTGCGTGGATGGTGCTCCGCGGTTCCCCGTAGACAAGTTCTACCACTTGTACGGTGTCACCACTGAAGCTGAAACCAAGAATAGCGTCTTGACCGGCCATGAAACTCTGCTGTCCCTTTAGGGGTGGAAGAGATGAGACGTAGAAAAACTGGGCTTAATATACGTACAATCATTCCAGTTAGTCAAGGTAACGAAAGGGACAACTGGTGACACTTCGTTGATTCTCGTCCGTCTTTTTTCTATCTTTTCACCGCTTTCTCATCTCTTTCTCGGCGAATGATTGCATTGAGTGCTGGCGTAGCTCAGTTGGTAGAGCAGCTGATTCGTAATCAGCAGGTCGACGGTTCAAGTCCGCCCGCCAGCTCCAACAACAATGAACCCCTTGAGACATCAAGGGGTTTGATGTTTTCAGAAGGATATACATGACTGATGTTATTATAGTGGGAGCAGGACCGGCAGGACTTTCCTGCGCTATCGAAGCGAAGAATGCAGGTCTCTCGACCCTGATTCTCGAAAAAGGAAGTCTGGTGGATTACATTCGCAGGTTTCCCAAGAACCTGATTTGGTTCTCAACGCCGGAACTGCTGGAAATTGGCGGAATTCCATTCCCGCTGCCCACTGTTCGACCGACTCGAGTCGATACGATCGCCTATTATCAAAAAGTGACTAAACACTTCAACCTGGACGTACGATCTTTTGATGCGGTGGAAAAGATTGATCGGGTGAGCGATCACTTTTCCGTTGTGACGTCGAAGAAGATCAAATATGAATCACGGAATGTGGTTGTTGCGACCGGTTATTTTGATAATCCAAATCGGCTCGATGTTGAGGGTGAAGATTTGCCACACGTGAAGCACTATTACGACGAACCATTTGAGTATTTTGACCGCGACGTTGTTATTGTCGGGGGGAGGAACTCTGCGGTTGAGGCGGCACTCGACCTCTACCGGCATGGCGCTCGGGTGACGCTTGTTCACCGGAACGAAACACTGAGCCCGGGTGTGAAGTACTGGATTCTCCCCGATATCGAGAACAGAATAAAGTCAGGTGAGATAAAAGCAGAGTTTGAGTCCACAGTTTGTAGAATTCACGATGGGAGGGTTCGCATCCTCTCCCATGGAAACGAGAAGGATATAAAGTGTGATGCCGTTTTTGTCTTGATCGGCTTCCGGCCGGACACCTACCATCTCAAGAAGTTCGGTATCACCGTCCATGGAGAAACGCTCGCACCTCTTTGCAAAGAAGGAACTTTTGAAACGACTGTTCCCGGACTCTTCGTTGCGGGGTCTGTGGTGGCGGGGAAGTTCAACAACAAAATCTTTGTGGAGAATGGTCGGCTCCATGGAAAGTCGATCGTGGCCTCGATACTGTCAAAACGCTAGCATTTTGTTGATTCTCAAGGTGATTATTGCTAACTTCCTGCACGATTTTTTGACCACCTGCTGTAGATTTCCACCTGAAAGGATTTAAATGAAAGAAGGAAAGATTGTCCAGATCATTGGACCGGTCGTTGATATAGACTTTTCCGGCGGTTCTCTCCCCGCGATTCTTAACGCCATCAAGATCCCGTTGCCGGCCACAAACGGTTCCAACGAAGTGCTGATTTGTGAAGTGCAGCAGCACCTCGGAGACAATCGTGTTCGAACAGTTGCCATGGATTCGACCGACGGATTGACACGAGGCCTTGCATGTACCGATACCGGGGCACCGATTTCTGTTCCGGTTGGCCCAGGTGCTCTCGGCAGGTTAATCAATGTTATTGGTGAAGGTATTGACGGTCTCGGTCCGATCAAGGCGGACAAGCACTATCCCATTCATCGCACATCACCGCCCTTTGAAACTCTCTCAACGCAGAAGGAAATGTTCGAGACCGGGATCAAGGTCATTGATCTTCTCGAGCCGTACTCAAAGGGAGGGAAGACAGGGTTGTTCGGTGGTGCGGGTGTAGGGAAGACTGTTATCATCATGGAGCTGATCAACAACATTGCGACACACCACGGCGGATACTCTGTGTTCGGCGGTGTTGGTGAACGAACTCGTGAAGGAAATGACCTTTGGCTTGAAATGAAAGAGTCCGGAGTGCTGGATAAAACGGCACTCGTATTTGGACAAATGAATGAGCCACCAGGGGCACGGCAGCGTGTTGCGCTCACGGCGTTGACTTTTGCAGAATATTTTCGCGATGAGGAGGGGAAGGACGTTCTTCTCTTCATCGACAACATCTTCCGGTTTGTGCAGGCTGGTTCGGAGGTGTCTGCTTTGCTGGGTCGTATGCCGTCGGCTGTCGGTTACCAGCCGACTCTTGGTTCCGAAATGGGTGAATTGCAGGAGCGCATTACTTCCACAAAGAAAGGCTCGATCACTTCAGTGCAGGCCATCTATGTTCCGGCAGACGATCTGACTGATCCGGCTCCTGCCACTACTTTCTCCCATCTTGATGCAACGACGGTCTTGAGTCGTCAGATTTCCGAACTGGGTATTTATCCGGCGGTCGACCCGCTCGATTCCACGTCGCGCATTCTTGAGCCAGGTGTTGTCGGTGAAGAGCACTATAACGTTGCGAAGAGAGTGAAGGAAACGTTACAGTCATATAAAGACCTGCAGGACATCATCAACATTCTGGGTATGGATGAACTCTCGGATGAGGACAAGCTCACTGTCGCACGCGCGCGAAAGATACAGAAATTCCTCTCCCAGCCATTCTCGGTGGCGGAGCAGTTCACTAACATTCCAGGGAAGTATGTAAAGCTGGAAGATACCATCCGCGGTTTCAAGGGCATCATCGATGGCGAGTACGACAGCTTGCCCGAAAACGCATTCTACATGGTTGGGGGGATTGAGGAAGCGATAGAAAAAGCAAAGACCCTTCAAGCATAAGAGAACTAACAGTGTACGAAAAAGGTTTTCAACTGGAAATCGTTACCCCGGAGCGGGTTGTGTTCAAAGATGAAGCAACGAGCGTGAGCGCCCCGGGTGTCATGGGTGGGTTTCAAGTTCTCCATAACCACGCCCCATTACTCTCCTCGCTTGAGATCGGTGCCGTGAAAGTGAAGAACAAGCAGGGCAAAGATACGGTCTATGCGACCAGTGGAGGTTTTGTAGAAGTTCGCAATAACAATGTCGTGGTTCTCGTAGAGAGCGCGGAGGCTGCCGGAGAGATCGATCTGGATCGGGCAAAGTCCGCTGAAGAGCGGGCAAAGGAACGTCTGCATTCAAAGGACCCCTCTGTCGACAACAGCCGAGCTGAGGCTGCCTTGATGCGCGCACTCAATCGACAGCGCATCGGAAAGATGAACAATTGATCGAAAGCCCTGCATGCGCAGGGCTTTCTTGTATCAGGCAGATTGACATTCCAGAATCATTCAACTATATTTGCACTGAATTGCTGATCGGGAGGCTATGTTCGGAGGCATAAGTTACATCGTCCGGCTGATGCGAGGAGCGGAATCACTGCTCGGAACCGAGAACGAGTACGTACTGCAATCTGTTGTTGCCAAGATAACGGACCGTCTAGCCGCGGAACACAATGCGCATGAGGCGCTGCAAACGCTCTCCAGGGTTGCTCAGTTCGAAAGAATTGCCATAATGCTCATGTGGGAGTTACACCGGTGGCAGCTCCAGGGGGGAGAGGTTGAACCGGAAGTGGTTTCCCACGATGTACAGGCGTTGCGGAAGACGATCGTTAATTCTCTTCGTCGATCGGGCGGGAAGAAGCAAGGCCAGTTTACTCTTCCCCCGTACTCTCCTGCACTCAGAACTTTTTATCTTCGACTTCGCGAATGCAATCGTCAGATAGACCTTCTTGGCCATGGGGCAGGAGAAGGGCTAATAGTCGAAAAACATTCACAGGATCACCTGTCGGGGGTGTTGAATAGTGCGATGATGCTCAGGGACAGCGCTATGAGGATAGGTCGCGAGGACATTATCCGCTTCACTCTCGTTTTCGTGAATTTTTTGAAGTATGTTTTGCGCAACAAACTATTCGGAGATGTACGAGTGCTCAATATTCTGGAAAATACCGGGTCAATCCTGCAATCCGTAATGGACTCCGACGCTTCGCCGGGAGCGTTGAGCGATGCCACCGAATTGCTGGAGAATCCAGAAACCCTATTGCAACCGACATTCCAGACCGGATATCAAGAAGCTTGACACATTTCGACAATCATTTCCTTCCTGCGCCGCTCCTCGCTTGCACAATGATTAACAACTTCATGGATTGTAGAAGTATATATGCCTAGAGTATGTGCCGTCATCATGGCGGGTGGGGTTGGAACACGATTCTGGCCCCGCAGCCGAGAAAAGAGCCCGAAGCAGTTTCTAGAGATCATCGGCAAGAAGACGATGATTCAGACGACTGTCGAACGATTGGACAAGTTTGTTCGGATTCAGGACATATTTGTTGTGACGAACAAAGTCCAGCAGTCACTTGTTAAGAAGCAAATTCCCGAGCTTCCAGAGGAAAACATTATCATTGAACCGGTAGGGCGAAACACTGCTCCATGCATCGGGCTTGCCGCCATGCATGTGATGAAACTCGATCCGAATGCAGTGATGGTTGTTCTCCCGTCAGACCATCTTATCCAGAAAGTGGATGAGTTTCAACGAGTCCTCGGAGTTGCAGTGGAAACAGCGTACAAGTCGTCCAGTCTCCTTACCATCGGAATAACGCCAACCCATCCGGAAACGGGTTACGGCTACATTCAGATGTTCGATGAGAAGGGGGATCACAACCCGTATTTTGACAAAGGTGTTTTGAAGGTTAAGACGTTTGCCGAGAAGCCAAACCTTGCCACTGCTGAAAAGTTTCTTAAGAGTGGAGATTTCCTTTGGAATAGTGGTATGTTCGTTTGGCGTGCAGATGCTATTTTGAATCAGATGCACATCTGTCTTCCCGACATGTTTGCAGAGCTTGTGAAAATTCAACAAGTTCTCGGGACGCCGCAATATCAGTCCACCTTGGACAAAGTATATGGTCTGATCCGTGGTATTTCAATCGACTACGGCGTAATGGAGAAAGCTGATGTGGTGTATGTTATACCCGGCGACTTCGGATGGAATGATGTCGGGTCGTGGCGGGAGGTACTGAAAGTCTCAGGCAAAGATGACAATGGAAACTCCATTACCGGGAAAGTGATCTCGCGGGATGCGAAGAACTGTCTGGTCTATTCCCCCGACAAACTCGTTGCTGTCATCGGCGCTGAGGACCTCGTCATCATTAATTCAGAGGATGCGATTCTTGTCTGCAAAACAAACAGAAGTCAGGACGTAAAGGAGATTGCCGACTATCTTAGACGAAAGCAGATGAACGAGTATCTCTAGCCATGACCAGTAAGGGGCATATTCTTCTGGTTGTGGTATCCATTAGTTTGACGGGCTGTTTGAACCCGGTTCCGAGGTTTGCTTCTAAAGAGGTTGCCCCGACTGAATACACGTTGAATGAGTCTGAGGTTCTTCAGGGGACAGCTTCCTACTATGCTGACGAATTTAACGGGAGGCTGACTGCCAACGGAGAGGTTTTTGATATGAACGGACTTTCCGCCGCCCATCGATTTCTCCCATTTGGCACTGTCGTCAGAGTGACAAACATGACAAACAAGAGGAGCATTGTGGTGAGAATCAATGACAGAGGTCCATTTGTTAACGAACGAGAGATCGACCTTTCCTTGGGAGCGGCAAAAGGACTTGGTTTTGTCGACGAGGGAACCTGCCCTGTTACAATTGAAGTACTAGAGTTGGGACCAAGAACAAGATAGCGATGTCATCAGCACTTATTACAGAAGAGGTGGTTCTCAAAGCCTCCCGCGCCGGTTTGAGGTCTGTTGAAGTACTGCCCGGTTCGCTGGTCACTCCATTGGCACAAGAACGAGCGTCTCAGCTTGGGATCTCGCTTGTCCCTCCTAAAGAGAAAGACCCGCAAGTTTCTAGAGACCTATCCCCAAATGCGACCCAAAGCACAGATGGAGGCATAGTGGTCTTTGGGAGCGATCACGGTGGGTTTCAACTCAAGGTTCAATTGAAGGAATACGCCACCTCACTGGGGTACCCACTTTCCGATGTCGGGACAATGAATGAAGAGCCTTGCGACTACCCGGACTACGCCTATGCTGTAGCATCAAGTGTTTCCACGGGAAAGGCATGGAGGGGGGTAATGATTGACGGAGCCGGAATTGGGTCGTGTGTTGTGGCAAACAAAGTGCCTGGTATACGTGCGGCATGTTGTCATAATGAATTCGTTGCTAGGAATGCGAGAGAACATAATGATACGAACATCCTAACTTTAGGTAGTCGGGTAACCGGGATTGAAGTCTGCAAGGAAATCCTAAAAATTTGGCTGGAATCGTGGTTTTCGGGCGGAAGACATCGACAACGAGTCGACAAAATAAATGATCTTGAAAAGCGATATTTGAAGTAGACTATTAGATGAGAATAGGGAAGCGTCCAATTGACAGGCCGGCTTTTTAGCCGGCCTTTAATTTATGTGCTATGTGTCACCGAAGCAGGATCACGACTTGACATTGATGGCCTCATACCCTATTTTGGCGACCAACTTTGAAGACCTGCTACGGGGGCGTTGGAATTTGTAAGGGATAGTTAGCGTTATCATTTGAGATTGGAAC
>QKGJ01000105.1 GCA_003251275.1 Ignavibacteria bacterium | reverse complement strand
ATTTTCAAAGAGGCGGTGCGGTCAAATACGTTGCCTCTTGCTCTTCCCCAAAAGACCACTGTTGATTCGATTTATGTCGATTCCCTCAACAACACAGTCTTTATTACGTTCAGCAAAGAGTATGCTGCTTCTCCTGTTCGTCAGTTGACCCTGGTAAGTTTGCAAACAGTTGTTGATACATTCTTCGGGGGATACTATCCTGGGTTTCAATTTGCTCTATTCAGTGATAAACGTCCACTTGCGCAATATGTTCCGAATTACTTCCGCTCTGATTCGTCGCTCTACGATTACTCCAGACTTCCCCCGCTTCCTCTTGTCCGGCCGCAACAACTTGTCACAAACCTGAATGCTCCTAATTCTCCGTCCGCTGGGCTGCTTGGAAGGAATATCGTCCTGTGGCACAGTCACGGCTGGTACTTTGACGTTCAGGAAAACAGGTGGGAGTGGCAGCGACCGCGGCTCTTCCAGAGTGTAGAAGACCTCATCCCGATGTCATTCACGATTCCGTTCCTCATTCCGATGCTGGAAAACGCCGGTGCAGGAGTGTTCGTTCCCCGCGAACGGGACACGCAGGTGCATGAGGTGGTTGTGGACAATGACGTACCTTCCCGTGATTATTCTGAAAAGTTCAATCGCAAGCGATTTGCATGGATTACCGGTGACAGCCCGGGCTTTGCTGTCGGCACTCCACCCTATCCGTCCGGGCTCAATCCATTTCAGCAGGGAACATTCAGGTTTACCTCATCGGATACGATCGCATCGGCAAGTGTTTCATGGATTCCGCGAATCCCAAAAGATGGCGAGTATGCGGTCTACGTTTCGTATGCGTCATCGGAGTTCAATGTCGAAGATGCGCACTATCAGGTGTACCACGCGGGAGGGGTCACATCGTTCAGCGTGAACCAACAGATCGGGGGCGGGACGTGGATATATCTTGGTACATTTCCGTTTCACTCCGGAAGTCACCCACGGGAGCAAAAGGTTGTTCTCTCCAACGAAAGCGTTCACGCGGGGAAGATCGTCTCCGCGGATGCGGTCCGTTTTGGCGGCGGACTCGGTATCGTGCAGCGAGGAGGAAGAACGAGCGGCCGTCCAAAATACATGGAGGCAGGGCGGTATTACCTGCAATACGCGGGGATGCCGGACACGCTTGTGTACAGTTTCAACAGCGAGAAAAATGACTATAACGATGATTATGTGAGTCGGGGCGAATACGTCAACTACTTATATGGGGCGCCGTTCGGGCCAAACAAAGATCGCAACGCTCCCGGACTGCACATTCCCATCGACCTGTCCCTCGCATTTCACACGGACGCCGGTATTACGCAGAATGACTCAATCATAGGGACACTTGCGATTTACAGCAGTACCGGCTACGACACGGCTGCAGTGTTTCCAGACAGCGTCTCGCGAATGGCGAACCGGGACCTGGCAGACATTGTCCAAACTCAAATCGTCGGGGATATGCGATCGCTCTACACGCCGGCATGGACGCGCCGACAGCTTCGCGATGCTCGCTACAGTGAGGCAACCCGACCCAATGTCCCATCGCTTCTGCTGGAACTTCTCTCGCATCAGAACTTCGCTGATATGAGATTCGCGCTCGATCCGGGATTTCGTTTTGATGTGGCGCGCTCAATTTACAAAGGGATACTCCGGTTTCTTTCGGTTCAATACAGGACTCCCTCCGTCGTTCAACCACTTCCCGTGACACATTTTCGATCCGAACTTTTGCCAAACGGTACCGCCACACTGCGGTGGCGCCCAGCCGTTGATCCGCTTGAACCGTCAGCGATTCCCGATCGCTATATCATATACCAGCGAAAGAACGACGAGGGGTTTGACAACGGCATTCTCGTCAACGATACGGTCGCTATAATTACGAATCTCATCCCTGGAGTAATCTACAGTTTCAAGATCACTGCCGTGAACGAAGGGGGAGAAAGTTTTCCGTCAGAGATTCTTTCTGTCTGCTGGATGAAAAACGGGACATTCCCGCTGTTAATTGTAAATGGCTTTGACCGGATTAGCGGACCAACGTCAGTCGATCTTCCGAATTTCCGTGGATTCATGGGGGAGGAAGAGACCGGGGTTCCGTACAAATATGATCTTGGCTTCACCGGAACACAATTCGACTTCCGGCCATCATCGCCATACCGGTTTAACGATGCACCAGGGCATGGTGCGAGCTACGCCGATCACGAGACTGAAAAAAGGGCGGGCAATACTTTTGACTTCCCCTTCATTCATGGACTCTCCTTACGAGCGAACGGATACTCATTTGTCTCGTGTAGTGATGAGGCGGTAATGGATTCGCTTATCGAGCTTCGTGGATACCGGTTTGTCGATCTGATCCTCGGCGAAGAACGATCCACTCGCTCGTTCGGCTCAACAATCGATTCGTCTATTGTACCACGGTTTGCTGCCTTTCCAAAACTTCTTCAGCAAAGGCTCAGGCAGTATTGCACCGGGGGCGGGAAGCTCCTCGCAACCGGCGCGTATGTTCTTGCAGACCTTTTCACTGGGGGGGCAGATAGTCTTGATACGTTGTTTGCACGACAGATTTTGCATGGAGAGTTTATCGCCAATCATGCATCGCGCAATGGCATGGTGTTCTCGGTTGATTCAACCTTTATGAAGTCATCATCATTCCGGTTTAACACTACTCTCAACGACTCCATTTACGCGGTAGAATCGCCGGGAACTTTTCTCCCGGTCGGTGGGGGAACGGTTCTGCTGCGTTATCAGGAAAACGAATTTGCCGCGGCAATAGGCTTCAGAGATTCGTATGGAGTGTTCGTATGTGGATTTCCGTTCGAAGCAATCGTCCAACAGAAATATCGGGATCAAATGATGAGGGCTGTGCTGAAGTATCTACGTTTATAGCTACTCAACCGGCTCGATGATGGCGGACATGGAACCTTTGCAGTGAGGAATCCGCCAGTCAGCGCCGTACGCGTGAATCTGATCCCGTTTCATCTCTGCCCGTTCTTTGTGTGTCGTATCCACAATCACCCTTCCGTCCTTGTCTACCGTGCACGCCATGTCAAATGCTGTGGCCTGACTGTGCCCGAACACATCCATCAGCATCTCAATAACATAGTCGTACGAATGATCGTTGTCGTCGAGGAGAATGACATGATAGCGAGGGATGAGAGACGTGTCGATATCGTTTTCGACAACTGTGAGAACATCGCCTTCTTCATCAGGTGTGGTCGTCCCGCTGCACCGCAGTCGGAGGGTGTTGTGGAGGGAAAGGGATTCGTCTGCTCTCAGATGCTCCAAGATACTCCAGCACTCCGGAACCAGGTCATCGCAAGTTTGTCATTGAGAGCTTGAGACTCGCGAGAAGCTGGTCGGCCTTGCGCGCTTCGTCCGCCGGGGCAAGCTTTCGATACGTTCCGAGGGAATTGACTGCAGCCTTCAAGTTATCGGACAGCGCATGGACGAGGCCGAGGTTGAAATAGATATTCGAAAAAGTGGGATCAAGCTCGATAGCAATTTCATAGTGCATGCGGGCAAGTCGGAAATTGCTCTCCTCAAAGTAGAGGTTGCCGAGGTTGTAGTGCGATTCGAAATGTCGTGGATCATGTTTCAACGAGTTTGTGAAACAATCAAACGCTTTGGGCGGGTTTCCTGCACGTGATTCCAGAATCCCGAGATTGCAGTACGCATCGGCAACACAGTCCCCGGCATCGATCGACTTTCGGTATGCTTTCGCCGCTCGGGGATCCTCTTTTTCATCGAGTCGCAGGGCCTCTTCAAATGGAGACATGTCCGTCGTCAGCCGGAGGACTTTTCCCGGGGAAGCCTTCGCGTGCCCAAAGAGGTTGAGCTGATCTCTTGCTCCCGAGGCAGAACGCGTTCGTTTCCGAACCTTTTCGAAACCGAATTTCGGCGGTGTTGGTGATGAAAATTGGAGTATGTTACCCATTAGAATGCCTTACGCCGACTTTCTTTTTTTTGCCTTTGGCGACTTTGTCTCGGTCTTCGCTTTCTTTGCCTTGCCCACGGCTTTCACCATCGGCTTCTTCTGATCTTTTGCCTGATCGATGCTCTGCTTCAATGCCGTCATGATATCGACAATCGGTTTAGGCTCCTCAACTACTGTCACCACTTCCTTCCCTTCAATCTTTGCTTCGATCACATCACGAAGGGCATCGTTGTAGGTGTCTTTCAGCTCGATGTCCTTGAGCTTCTTCGACATTGAGTCAACCAATGTACGGGCCAGCTTTAGCTGATCTTTGTCAGTCACCTTGCCGTTTGCCAGAGGAACTTCGCCGATATTCCGGACTTCATTCGGGTAGCGAAGCCGGTAGAGGACCAGTCCCCTTTCCATCGGAGAGATCATCACCACATCTTCGCGATCGCGCAGAACCACCTTGCCGACCCCCCGCTTGCCGGTATTCTTCAAGGTCTCAACAAGCAGACCATAGGCTTTTGATGCAACTTCCCCATCCGGACCGGCGAAATACGGCGCTTCGTACAGCGTGGGCGCCACCTCCTCCGCATCGATGAACCCTTCGATCTCGATGACCTTTGTGCTTTTCAATTTGATCTTCTCAATATCTTCCTTCTCAACAATCACATACTGGTCGGGCTCGTATTGATACCCCTTGACGATTTCCTCTCCTTTGACGATAGCGTTGCATTTTTTACAGCGCTTGTCGTAGCCGATAGGACCATTATCCCTTTTGTGAAGCTGGTTGAAGCTGATTTTCTGTTCCGTATCGATGGCGCTATAAATGCGCACGGGAATCGTCACAAGCGAAAACCGGATATGGCCTTTCCAGATTGCTCTCATGGGGTACCTCCAACTGTAATGAACACCGAACAATGTACTGAAACTCAATAGAAGTCGCAAAACCTCGGTTTTGCAAGAGCCTTGATTGATGAAGTCAAATTAAGTAGAATAATGGGGTTTCGTCCCTCCATCAAATGGAACCAGTTCATGGTGCTACTATGATCCGGAAAATCTGGCTCTTCATCTTCCACAGTCTTTTTCTATGCCCCTTCGTAGTTTCCGCCCAGGACCGGGCAAATGATCCCGATGAAAATGCGGTGGGTACGTACCAGCCAAACGTGCGGCGAGGGCAGCTCCGGACTCAAGGTTTCCGCGTACAATCGGGAAACTTCTTCTTTGCGCAGGTGAATGTTGATTCAAACGGGATGAATATTGTGGGCGACGCAGCAAACGAGCCTTCCATTGCCGTCGATCCGACGAACCCGAACAACATGGTTATTGGCTGGCGTCAGTTTGATGATGTGAATAACAGCTTTCGGCAGGCAGGCTATAGTTACACAACAAATGGGGGCCAGACGTGGACATTCCCCGGCTCCATCGAGCCTGGAATCTTCCGCTCCGATCCGGTCCTGGATACCGATGATGAGGGGAACTTCTATTATTATAGTCTCTCCACCAGCGGCGGCTACACGTGTGAAGTGTTCAAATCAACCAATGGGGGCAGTTCTTGGTCATACGGCGTACCCGCATACGGCGGCGACAAAGGATGGATGACGATTGACAAGACCGGCGGGCCGGGTAATAACAACATATACTGCTTCTCCCGCGATGACGTCGCAACGAACATCGTTCTGACGAGGTCATTCGATCGGGGAGGATTCTTTCATCCGTTAATAAGTGTGCCGGGCAATCCGGGCCGCGGTACTCTTGCAGCTGCTGCTGACGGAGCCATCTATGCTGCCGGTCGTTCATTTAACAATGGGCTATTCGTTGTGGCACGGTCTTCGGACATGTTCGACTCTTCGAGCACTGCCGTGTTTGAGTTTTCACGACAGGTGGACATGGGGGGAAGTTATACCGCGTACGCAGGACCAAATCCCGGCGGATTGTTGGGGCAGATGAATGTTGCATGCGCACCGGATTCGAATACAGTATATCTTCTCTCCTCCGTCGATCCTCCTGGAGTTGATTCCCTGGATGTGTATTTTGCGCGAAGTACTGATCGCGGTGCAACATGGAGCACACCGGCGCGGATCAATGATGACTCTTCAACCATTGCCTGGCAGTGGTTCGGGACAATGTCCGTCGCCCCGGATGGACGCATCGATGTGGTTTGGCTTGATACGCGTGACGACCCAGGAACTTACCTTTCCTCACTTTACCATTCCTCTTCCATCGATGGCGGACACACATGGTCTGCAAATCAGCGGTTATCACAAAGCTTTGACCCACACATCGGCTGGCCCCAGCAACAAAAAATGGGAGATTATTTTCACATGGTGTCTGACCGTTCGGGAGCTCATCTGGCGTGGGCAGGAACATTCAATGGTGAAGAAGATGTCTACTACGGATTTATCTCCGCTCCTACGAGCGTTCCTGTGGTGGACGTGCCTCATACGTTTTCGCTGGATCAGAACTACCCCAATCCGTTTAACCCGGCAACGCACTTCGAATTTCGCATTGCAGAATCCAGAATGGTAACTCTGACGATCTACGATATTCTTGGGCGGGAAGTAGCAACTCTCGTTAATGACGATAAACCTGCGGGGGTCTACTCGGTGACCTGGAACGCGGCGGGCTATTCAAGCGGAACGTATTTCTACAGGCTGCAGGCCGGCAACTTTACGAGTACGCGAAGAATGATGCTGTTGAAATAGGAATTGTTTGCCCTCACTGTAAAGAGGGGTTAGTGCGCTAAACCCCTTTTTCGTAATCGGGAAAGTCCGGCGGGCTATTTCCTGCGCGCGTACACCGTAATGCTTGAGGCGCCAAATTGAGTCGCAGCCTTCTTCGTAGACTCGCTATCACTCTTGTCAAAGTAATCGATTCTGCTGAGCACCTTCACATCTTCAAAGCCCGCCTCACGAATCACCTCCAGATAGGATTCCTCCGGAAGCGCGCCGACAATACACTCTGCCCAGAGTTGCGGATTCGCTTTTGACTTTTCAGAAATCTCTTTGGCAAGAACGATATCCGAAATCTGAATCTCGCCTCCAGGCTTCAACACACGGTGTATTTCGCGATACGCAACACGCTTGTCAGGAACGAGGTTAATAACACCATTGCTTGTCACTACATCGACGGATGAGTCTTCCAACGGCAGCGCCTCGGCGTTCCCCGTGAGAACCTCTGTATTCTCGAGGCCTGCCTTCTTTACGTTCTCTCGTGCCTTCGAAATCATCTCCTCGGTAAGATCCACTCCGTAGGCTTTACCTTCCGGTCCTACTTTCAGCGCCGCATTAATAAGATCTGTCCCCGATCCGGAACCTACATCCAGAACGGTCTTGCCAGGACGAACGACTTCAGCGACGAACGGGTAACCGACGCCCGCAAATGACTCGAGCGCCGTCGCAGGTATGCTGTCAAGCTCAGACTGAGGATACCCCACGTACTCGCAGGCCTTTCGTCCGGTTGGAAAATGAAAAACTCGGGAGGGGAAACTTGCAACCTCAGCGTACATTTGCTGTACCGACGCAAGGATCCTTTTGCGAAGTTCTGCTTTGTCTTTGGTGGGCAATACTATGGCCATGTGTGTTACTCCAGTATGAATATGTAAATGAACTCGAGGCTTCCGAACTTCTTACAGATCTTCGAGGAGCCGCTTGATTTTGGGACTGACTTTCATTGTCGAAGTATCCAGCTTCAATCCCCCTAATCGATTCTTAAGAAGCTTTTCAAATTCCACTCTTTCAAAACAATGTTGACAAGAATTCAGATGCTTCTCCAGGCTCTGTCGATCATCCTCTCCATCCTGCTTGTCAACATAGGCCGAGATCAGCTTCAGCGCTTCACGGCAATCGATGTCTTTTGTCTTTTCATTTTTCATTTGCGATTTTCCTCTTTGGCCGTTCATCATTTTTCGATACCCACCCTCTGTCCACTGCATGGTCGAAAAGATGTCGCTGTAACTGACTCCGCGCTCTCGACAGCCGCGACCGGATAGTACCGATTGGTGTATTCAATAACTCTGCAATTTCCTCGTACGTGTACCCTTCCACATCGCACATAACAACAATCGATCTGGATTCCTCCGGAAGGGCACTCAGCGCACGTCGGAGGTCCTCATCCAGAAAGCGGTTCATAACTTCCCTTTCCGGGTTTCCCCACCAGAAGAATGGCTGTGAAATTTCGTCAAACAGGGAAAAGTGGTTTTCCTCGTCTGAAGATTCGTCATATTGGACCTCTTTTCGAACACTCTTCTTTCTGTATTTGCTGATAAACACATTCGTCAGTATTCTCAGCAACCACTGCTTTGCTTTTGATCGATCGCGAAGCGAAGAGAAGTTTTCACAGGCTCTCACCACGGTTTCCGACACGAGTTCTTCAGCTTCGGATTTGGACCTGCAAAGCTCAACCCCTACCCGGAACAGATCATCGAGGAACGGGAGCAGCGCTTCCTTCAGTTGCTTTCGTTCTTCAGCGCTATGTTCTGTACAAGGAGTTTGCATTTACTTTCTCAATTGACGCGCCAGCGATGAATTAGTTCCCCGCGGCTGGATAAAATATTAGGAAAATCTGGTGTCCCAAACTTGGGTATTGCTACCAAATTGAGCCCTCTAGGCTGCGTCCGTAGATTCAGGAGAAAAACGAGGCCGCGGATAGCAAACGAGGACGCCTATTTCGCCAAACCCATCGCAATTCTCCCCCTGCCACCTTGCTCCCCTCGGCACCACCATGGACGTCATCAGATAGAACCCTGAGGTAGCAATGATGTATTCGCGTGCGTCAATGGAGTTCTTGAGCAATCGATGAGCAAGAATAACATCCGGGCCTGCGATTTTCGGGAACCCGTGTACACGAGTAAACACTGCTTCACAATGATGAACAACGGCTTTGAGTTCAAGGTGAGGAGTCTGCGCGCAGGTTTTGCATCGGAGCAAAGAAGATTCAAGAGCAAGCTCTGCCGCGCGTTTTCGAAAAGTCGAAAAAACCCGATTAACCTGGTCCCAAACCTCGTTTGCGCTTCCGGGGTTCTCGTCCGAATCGACGTAGAAACTTACAGAGTCGCCACTGATTTCATACAGGGTCATGGGGGCTTTCGCAGATGAAATAATCGACGATAACAGTTCCACCACAATCTCTTCGGCATGAACAACCTGATCACGGTGCATCTGCATAAACCGCGTGTATCCGCTGATGTCAAAGAGGATCAAGAAGATATTTTTCATTTCTGATCTGCTATTCATGGCCAATGTCGTTGTGGAGTATTACAGAATGGTTCTGTCCCCAATTGACGCATCTATCTCGGAATGGTTCCCTCCTCACTGGAAGAATAATCGGACACGATGGCACATAGTGCGTCGACTCGACCCGCCACCAGCTGTCTTTCACCTCAATGGCTAGACCCCGTATCCCTGTCC
>QKGJ01000261.1 GCA_003251275.1 Ignavibacteria bacterium | reverse complement strand
CTAGGAGAGGCGGTTGGGTTGCATTCAATTGAGCAATAACGCTGCGGACTGCACGTATGCCGGCCGGTTCATTGCCATGCATTCCGGTTATTGCAATAAGCAGCGGTCCTGCATTGCCACTGTCGTATGATCCGATCTTTCTTTGAATCGAATCGTCCTCGCTCCTCTGCCCGGCAGTGTTAAGACTCATTTGCTCTTTCGCTTTCGCCCGTTTTCCTTTTCTAGCTTCGCATGAGTCGCGCTTTCTTCCACGAGCTTCGCGATGGTCAGTTCGGAAAAATTCATGAAGTCGGTTTCAGTGACGATTCCGACCAGGTTTCCGTTCGACGTGACGGGCAGGCAGCCAACCCTATGCTTCCGCATGGTCGTAAGGGCATCGATCGTGAGGGTTCCCGGCGAGACCGTGAGAGGATTCTTGATCATAATATCCCCGACGAGCGCGGTTTTCGTATCGAGATGCGCGCCGTTGCTGTGAAGCGCGAGCAACGCCCTTGAGCTGAGCAGCCCGACGAGCTTTCCCTTTTCATCCTCAACCGGGACATAGCGTATATGTTTCCAGGTCATCACGTTGGATGCGAAGTACGCGAGGTCCGTTTCCTGCACAGTGAATAAATCTGTCACCATGATATGCTCGACTTTCCAAAACCGGTTGATCCAATCGCCTGCCTCGTTGATGTCGACGAACTTCCATTGGTGCACCGGTTTTCCCGATTCCTGCCGGCCGACGATGCCGGCAGTAATGGCGACGCAGGCTTCGTAGTTCGCCAGCCCGTCCGTGCACATCTTCTCGCATGATTTCAGTATCCAGCGGGAGCCGGTCATACGTGAGCGGACGCGTTCTTCAATCACCCCCAAATAGCGGTCCGCATCCTCTTTGAGAATGCCTGCCCTCGCCAGTCCCTCTTTGGCAAGGGGAAGCAGTTCTTTGAGGATGAGTTGATCGGCAGGAACGGTTTTGTTGTTCAACCATCGGAATTGCGTATCGAGTCCGCTTCGGGCGGCAGAGAAGAAGTTTCGTTTTGCCTCGCCAAACTCCATCAGATCAGCCACCGTCGCTCCAGCATCCGGACGGCCATTCATGAGACCCAGCCAGAAGGCGGCATTCGCCGTTTCATCGACTACCGTCGGTCCCGCCGGCAAATACCGGTTCTCGATTCGAATATGAGGTTTGCCGTCGGTGATTCCGTAGCAGGCTCTGTTCCAGTGATAAACCGTTCCATTGTGCATTTGAAGTGCCTGCAGGCGGGGGGTTCCACCACTTTTGTACACCTCGACTGAATCTTCCATTGACTCAGTACCGATCAGAACACGAAACCGTGCTATTTCCTCTTTGAAGAGTTCGGTAATCGATTTCGTCAACCAGCGATTTCCAAATGACACGCGCGAGTTCTTCTCCCGCAAGTCATATGACGATCGCCTTGTGTCTACGGACTGTTGAAAAAGGGCGATACGCGTTTCCTGCCAGAGACGCTTCCCGAGCAGCATTGGCGAGTTGGTGGCTGTTGCGAGAACCGGCCCGGCGATGGCCTGTGCCCAGTTGTAGTCCTCCACGAAGGAAGAAGGTGAGAGCTGGTAGTGCACCTGAAAACTGGTGTTGCAGCCTTCAAACATGATTGAATTATGCCGCGTCATCAGTTCATCGATTCCTTCGATTCGGAATTCGTACGGACCCGATTTCATTCGATTCAACGTTTCGTTCAGCATCTGATAACGGGGCAATGGAGTGAGGTTTTCAAGATGGAGATCAGAGCGGCGTATGGTTGGGAGAATACCAACGAGAATGATGTGACCGTCACGTTTTGCAACCACACCCCTCAAATGAGAAAGATACCCGTGCAGGTTCTTCTCCATCGCGCTGAGACAGTCGGCATTGAAGACGAGTGGATCGAGGTTGATCTCCATATTGTACTGGGAGTGCTCTGTGCTGAAGTGAGGATCGTCCAGTTCCTCAAGCACTTCCATTGCAATCGTTGCCGGACGCCACGAGTTGCTCAAGAGACACAGTTCCTGTTCGGCGCCAACTCTCTGCACATCGCCTTCGAATTTTCCGGACTCCAACATCTGCTCCAGCGTCTTGATGTCATTAATGAGCACGTAGACGAATTCATTGAGATGCTTGGGGTCGGAATAGAGTATGACCGGCTTCAAACCCATGCTATACCTGCCGTTCGTTCTTGTTGAACCTGTGCGATGTGCCGCGGAGTCAGAACCTGAGAATGGCGAAGGAGTGTTGTCTCAGGGTTGAATTTGACTCCTTTTCAGGAGGAGAATTTGTAAAGCACGATTATGGAATATATTGGTCGAGGACTAGTTTCGCAACCGATGGCCGGATAAAAACAAAGCTAATTCGGACAAATCACTCTGATATTACCCAGCTCATTGGGATTGGACAAACCTCGTTCGTTCCCTCTCCAATCGTCGCTCGAGTCTAGTCTGGAAGTCATAG
>QKGJ01000299.1 GCA_003251275.1 Ignavibacteria bacterium | reverse complement strand
CCCGATCGCCGAACGGGTCCCTTACGCGGACGCATTTTACTTTATGGATTTTCTTCGGTGGGGAGTGGGAATAGGGGGCTGGCAGATCGGTCCTTCCCAGGTACTATTTACGGAGAAAAAGAGCGACGCGAGATTCGCGACTCTCATCTGCTATGAGTCAACGTATCCTGGATTCGTCGCGAGCTTTGTCCGAAAGGGTGCCGAATTTATCTCTATCATAACTATCGACAGTTGGTGGGGGAGAATGTCGGGGGCTTTTCAGCACCAACGATATGCAATTCTCCGGGCCATTGAGAATCGACGATGGATTGCGCGGTGTGCGCTTGGCGGAATCTCGGGATTCATCGACCCATTCGGCCATGAATACAATAACACCGAGCTGTTTACGGAAGCGGCAATCGAACGGACGTTTGAACGACGCACTGATCTCTCCTGGTACTCCGAACATGGCGACATATTAGCCCAGATTCTCTCTCTTGTCGGATTGATATTCGTAGTGACAGCTTTAGGTTTTAAAATCTCCAGACTTCGACTAGGAAATTATCATGTCCATAATTGATCTTCGGAGCGATACCGTCACGAGGCCTAGCCCTGCGATGCGTCAGGCGATGGCGCAAGCCGACGTTGGTGATGACATTTTTGGGGAAGACCCCACTGTCAATCGTCTCCAAGAAACCGTCGCCCAGCTTCTCGGTAAGGAAGCCGCGCTTTACCTGCCGAGCGGTTCGATGGCAAACCAGGTCTGCATCAAAGTCCATACGAGCGCAGGTGATGAGATCATAGCAGAAAAAGACTGCCACGTATTCAACTACGAAACTGCCGGGATCGCATTCCTTTCCTCGGTTCAGGTGCATACCATCATCGGTCAGCATGGGGTCATGCCATTGTCCGAAATCAAGAAGGCAATTCGTCCAAAGCTGTATTACATGCCTCGCACTTCTCTGATCTGTCTCGAGAATACACACAATCGCGCTGGCGGAACTATATACCCAATCGAGGAAATCAAATCGGTAAGCGACCTGGCGCGGAATGAGAGGATCAAAATCCATCTTGACGGGGCCCGCTTGTGGAACGCCTGTGCTGCAACCGGAATCAGCCCGAAAGAATACGCCTCCTATTTTGATTCGGTTTCGGTATGTCTTTCCAAAGGACTTGGAGCACCTGTTGGTTCCGTCATTGCCGGGGATAGAGCATTTGTTGATGTTGCTCGACATTTTCGCAAGCTCTTCGGGGGAGGGATGCGTCAGGCTGGAGTCCTTGCTGCTGCTGGGCTTTACGCCCTGGAACATAACGTGCAACGGTTGTCAGAAGACCACACGAAAGCAGTGCGACTCGCAGACACCCTGGCGACTGTTCCAGGGTTCTCGATAGATCGCTCGTCAGTCCAAACAAATATTGTCATCATCGACGTCACCAAAGCAAAGGCACAACCCTCTGATATTCTTTCAGCCCTCAAGAAAGAGAACGTTCTTCTTTCCGCTGGAAACTACATGGGCATCAGGGCCGTCACCCATATGGACGTCTCGCAGGATGAGGTCGCGAGCGCCGGGGAGATTATCACGAAAGTTATGGAGAAGCTTGAACGAAATGGATAAGGGGAAGTTCAGACACATGATCCAGGTTCGGGTGCGCAGTTCAGAAATCGATTGGCAGGGAATTGTTCACAACGCACAGCACTTAGTCTACTGCGAAGATGGACGTTTTACTTATTTCGGTGACAGGGGAATACTTCTAGACCTGAATGCGAAGGAGCACCCTGAGAAGGTCGTCATTGCACGAAATGAGATCGACTACGTAAGCCCAGCGCGCTTCGGAGACGTCTTGAAGGTGTACACGCGAATCTCATTTATTCGAAACTCGAGTTTTGCTTTTGAGAGCATCATTGAAGAGTCATCCTCGGGGAGACGAATAGCAGAAAACGTTTCGATCCATGTGTATTTGGATACCCGGACGGGAGAGCCGAAGACAATTCCAGAGTCATTTCGGAAGAAAGTGCTTGAATACGAGGGGGAAAATGTTGTGATTGCCTGGCCGACGTACCTGGCTTAGCACATACAGGCATATTTTTCCACAAAATCCTTGCTTTTCGGTCTCAGCATCGCTATCTTGTTCCCGTTGTTAACATAGCCCGTCACGGGCTATTTTCATTTGCAAGAAGCCTGATCGTCTTTCCGAGATCAATATTCATGACTGACGTACTGAAGGCCCTTCTCGTTGAGATTGTTGAGAGGCATAATGCTCATGTCGTCGACCTCGTTTTTCGCGGAGAGCGTAACTCTCAGGTAATTGAGTTGTTTGTGGATTCCGAAGGCCCGTTGACAACTGACCAATGTGCTGAAATTAGCCGGGACTCACTTGCCATGATAGAGGAAGCGAAGGCATTACATAACCCGTTTCGGCTTGTCGTTTCTTCTCCCGGGATCCAACGCCCGCTCAAGTTCCCATGGCAGTACCGAAAGCACGTCGGTCGGGACTTAATTTTGCATTGTGGCACCGGTGCAATGGCACAGACAACGTCAGGCAAGCTTGTAAAGGTACAGGACGATACGGTAGTCCTGGAAACGAAAGGCGTACAAAAGTCTGTTTCCTTTAGCGAGATTTCGGAAGCGACAGTGAAGGCTCCCTGGTAATTGATTATTCTGGTTGTTTGACGTTCTAAATTGTTTTTGGAGGAATGAATGAATTCTGAGATTGTCGAGTCATTTGCTCAAATGGTTCGCGAAAAAGGGATCGACAAAGATCTTCTGACGGGAATTGTGGAAGATGTGTTTTCGATGATGGTAAGAAAGAAATACGGACAGGAGTCGAAGTTTGACGTTGTTGTGAATATGGACAAGGGCGATATCGAGATTTTCCTCGAGCGACAGGTCGTCGAAGTTGTGGAAGACCCGAATCTGCAAATCGACCCGGCAACGGCCCGGGAATTATCAGGCGAGGATTTGGAAGTGGGTGAGGAATTTGTGGAGGTAATTCCATTGGTCTCGTTCGGCAGACGACTTGTTGTGAGCGCGAAACAAAACCTGAATCAGCGCATCAAGGAAATCGAGCGAGAAATTGTCTACAACGAATACAGCAATGCAATCGGAGATATTATTGTTGGCGAGATCTACCAGATCCGGCGCAACGAAATACTGATCAACCACAATCGGAACGAGTTACTTCTTCCAAAGAGTGAGCAGATATTCCGCGAGCGGTATAAAAAGGGAGACACCGTGCGAGCGGTGGTGAAAGAAGTGCGCAAGAACTCTGGCACGCCTCTGGTCATCGTTTCTCGCGCGGATTCACAGTTCTTGTCAAAGCTGTTCGAACTCGAAATCCCGGAAATTTATGACGGCATCATTGAGATAAAGAAAATCGCCCGGGAGCCGGGCGAACGAGCCAAAGTAGCGGTGGAATCTCATGACGATCGTATCGACGCTGTCGGCGCCTGCGTCGGAATGAAAGGGGTCAGAATCCACACGATTGTGCGCGAACTGAACAACGAAAATATCGATGTTATCAATTTCAGCGAAGAACCACTGGTGTTCATTCAACGTGCTCTCGCTCCGGCAAAGCTCAAGTCGATTGAAATCGACCAAGAGGGTCGCACAGCCAATGTACTTGTCGCTGCTGATCAGGTTTCACTTGCCATCGGAAGAAACGGCCAGAATATTCGTCTTGCGTCCAAGTTGACCGGCTTCGAAATCAACCTTGTCAAAGAGGGTGGCGAGGATGAATACGATATCGAGTTGGTTGACTTCAAGGAGGATCTGGGTGAAGAGTTGTATCTTAAATTGATCGACGCCGGTTTTGAAACGGCGAAAGAGGTTCTTGAATCACCGATGAGCAAGCTGCTCGGCGTTCAAGGTCTGACGGAGGAAAAAATTAATGAAATGCGCGCAATGATGAAACGTGATCTGGAAGAAGCAGAGGTTGATGAAGAGGAAGGCGACGAAGAAGAATCGCAGGCAGAGAAAACGGAACCGGTCGCAGAAGAAGCTGAGTCAAATGAAGAAGAAGCTGTGAAAGACGCCGCTGAGAACTCGGATGTCCCGGTATCTCAAGAAGTGACAGCGGAAGCGACGGAGACCTCCGGAGATCCTGACACACAAGTACCTCTGGAAGTTGAAGAAAAGACGGAAGTTGATGACAATAAACAGGATGCCGCTGGCGATACCGCTGTTCCTGAAAAGTCTGGCGACTAGGAATTCTCCAGCCAACATCAGGCGGCACAACTAAGGAAACGAATGGCAGAGACCACGGGTAAAAAGAAAAAAATCTACAAGCTTGCGACAGAACTCAATATCTCACACGAGGTTATTATTGAGTTCCTTCGAAAAAAGGGTCATGAGGTAAAGAGCCACATGTCTTCCGTGGATGAGGATGCAATGCGAGAGATCCTCATGCATTTCAAGAAAGAAAAGGACGTTGCGGAAAGACACCAGAGAAAAATTGCCGAGATACGCGAGAGCAAGAAGAAACGGGAAGAGGATGAGGCGGCAGAAGCTGTTGCGGTCGAGGAAGCATCCGCTGCAGTTGAATCAGCTCCTGCAGCCCAGGAAGCAGTCGAAGCACAACATCCTGAGCCAACTCCTCCATCTCCGTCCTCCCCAGAAGAGGCCGAGGCTTCCGAGGAATCGCCACCGCTCGAGCTTGTTGCGACTGCAAAACCGGATGCGTCAAGAATTATTCTCCCGTCAGATGAAGAGCCTGTTGCCACGGAGGATGAAAACGAGCCGGGTTATCTTACCCCGCTTGAAAAGGAGCGAAAGACGAAGGTTGGTCTAACGATCAAGGGAAAGATCGTTTTGACAAAGCCGGCTGCGAAAAAGTCAGCGGCGCCAGCGACGACAACGCTTGTTGACGATTCCGATGAAGCCCACAAGAAGAAGAAAAAGAAGAAGAAGGTTCGATCTGATGACATAACGGACCGGTCGGCCGATGCGGACGATGGCGAGAAGAAGAAAAAGAAGAAAAAGCGTCTCCGCCACAAAGAGGTCGATCAGAATGAAGTGAAGGATGCCATCCGTCGCACTTTTGCTGCGATGGATGACGTACCGGTCGGTAGCCGGGCCTCCCACCGAAAAAGAAAACGGAAAGAACGTGAAGAGGAAGTGGCGCGACAGGAGGAAGAGGCCAAACTCGATGTGGGAAAACTCCGCGTGACCGAATTCCTCTCAGTCAACGATTTAGCAAACCTCATGGGTGTCAACGTTGCTGATGTAATCAAAAAGTGTATGGAACTGGGAATCATGGTTTCCATCAACCAGCGACTCGACAAAGATACGATCACGCTGGTGGCAGATGAATTCGGTTTCCAGATTTCATTCTACACTGAGATCACCGAGGACGATTTCCTGGAAGACGTGGAAGATCCGGCAGAAACGCTCGTTCGGCGCGCGCCTGTTGTCACAATTATGGGACATGTCGATCATGGGAAAACATCTCTTCTCGACTATATTCGGCGGGAGAACGTGGTCGCCGGCGAAGCTGGTGGAATCACCCAGCACATAGGCGCCTACGAGGTGACAACGCAGTCGGGATCGCGAATTGCATTCCTCGATACGCCCGGACACGAAGCCTTTACCGCGATGCGTGCTCGAGGTGCACAGATTACAGACATCGTCGTCTTGGTTGTTGCAGCAGACGATAATGTTATGCCGCAAACACTCGAAGCGATCAGTCACGCACAAGCAGCAGGTGTCCCCATCATCATCGCTATGAACAAGATCGATCGGCCAGATGCGGCGCCCGATCGAATACGTCAACAACTGTCTGAAAAGAATGTCCTTGTCGAAGAATGGGGCGGAAAGTACCAGTCGGTGGAACTCTCTGCGCGTTCGGGCAAGGGGGTCGATGTTCTTCTTGAAAAGATTGCAGTGGAGGCGGAAGTTCTCGATCTCAAGGCAAATCCAAAGAGGATGGCAAGGGGAACGGTAGTGGAGGCGCAATTGGACAAGGGAAAAGGGGTTACCGCGACCGTGCTGGTACAAAAAGGAACATTACGGGTCGGCGATCCATTCATCGCGGGAATATACAGCGGTAAGGTGCGGGCAATGTTTGATGAAAGGGGAAAGCGGGTGGAAGCTGCAGGACCCTCAACGCCTGTTCAACTCACTGGCTTGGACGGGTTCCCACAGGCGGGAGACAAATTCATCGTCACCGAAACCGACCGTGAAGCCCGGGAAGTAAGTGTGAAGAGACAGCAGTTGAAACGTGAACAGGACTTTCGGCAGATCCGTTTTCGCACTCTCGATGATATTTCAATGCAGATCAAAGAGGGTGAAGTCCAAGAGCTTGCGATTATCGTGAAGGGAGACGTGGATGGGTCGGTAGAGGCACTTGCAGACTCGCTAATGAAGATCAGCCATAAGGAAGTGAAACTCAAAGTTGTTCACAGCGGCGTTGGTACCATTTCAGAATCCGACATCATGCTCGCGGCCGCATCGGGTGCGGTCATCATCGGCTTCCGTGTTCGGCCAAATCTCAATGCCCGCCGCCTTGCGGAGAAAGAGAGTGTCGATATTCGCACCTACAACATTATTTATGATGCGATCGAAGACGTCCATAAAGCACTGGAAGGCTTGCTCGCGCCGGAGAAGAAAGAGGAAATCGTCGCGACGATAGAAATCCGGGAGGTATTCAAGGTGCCGAAGATCGGTAACATTGGCGGATGTTACGTTCTCGATGGAAAAATTCAACGGAACAACCGCGTGCGCTTGATACGGGACGGCATTCAGGTATTTGAGGGGACAATCTCTTCCTTGAAGCGTTTCAAGGACGATGTTCGTGAGGTAGACTCCGGGTTTGAGTGCGGCATCGGACTCGAAAATTTCAACGACATAAAGGTCGGTGATACAATTGAAGCGTTCAAGATTACGGAAGCAAAACGCAAACTAGCGTAAGAAAGCCTCATGTCCATTCGAACTGAACGCGTTGCATCCGTGATCAAACACGAAATCGGCAACATTCTCACCCGGGAATTGAATGATCCGCGAAATGGCCTCATCACTGTCACGGACGTCCGCATGACGCCCGACCTGCGCGTCGCCCGTGTTGCGTTCAGTGTTTTTGGGGACGAGAATGCGAAACAGCATGCCATGAAAATGCTCAATGATGAGAAGCCGCAAATACGAAGTACTGTTGGCTCTCATCTTCGCCTGCGGTACACGCCAGTCCTTGAATTCTTTCTCGACGAGACAATGGAGTCGGCAGACAGGATTCACCGACTTCTGAAGCAGATACATGACGGAGAAAAACCAAAAAAGGCCGACTCGGAACCGGACAGTGTTTGAGGATCCGGGCAGCGTCCTCCTTTTGGACAAGCCCAAAGGGTGGACTTCCTTCGACGTTGTGAAAATTGTCCGGCAACTGCTGCGTGTCAAACGTGCCGGTCATGCAGGCACGCTCGACCCGATGGCAACGGGTCTTCTGATAGTCTGCACCGGAAAAAAAACTAAGGAGGTTGGAACCTACGTTGCAAACGAGAAGGAGTACGAAGCGGAACTACTGCTCGGGGCATCGACAGCAACCTATGATGGTGAGGCCGCCGTTGAAAGTGTTGGATCGGTTGAGGGAATTACCAACAGCCTGATTGAGAACGTGTTGAATGAATTCGTTGGCAAACAGCGGCAGGTTCCTCCGATGCACTCGGCTGTAAAGGTGGGGGGTAAGCGGTTGTACAAGTATGCGCGAAAAGGAAAAGTTATTCGGCGTGATCCCCGGACGATAGAGATTCATTCGATCACTCCGGTCAACATACGAATTCCGCGGGTGCAACTAAGAATTGTCTGCTCAAAGGGTACATATGTTCGCTCGCTCGCGCACGATATCGGAAAGCGTCTGGGGTGCGGTGCATTCCTCAAAGAACTGCGGCGCACGAGAATTGGAAAATATGAAGTGAGCCATACCATGTCAATAGACGACGTGGCATCGCTTGCCAAGAACCACCGTGCATCTGCTTTATGAGAATTGTACGGTCAATCGTTGAGGCAGGATATGAGCGAAACTCTGTTGTCACAGTGGGTATGTTCGACGGAGTACATCTTGCTCATGCAGAAATTGTTCGGGAGGTATTGCATCGGGCGAAACGACGCGAGGGACGGTCGATGGTGGTCACATTCGACCCACACCCAAAAGAAGTGACCAGAAAAAAGGATGCTCCTCCGTTATTGACGACCCTGGAGGAGCGGATGGAAATACTGGACGATCTTGGCCTCGATGTCCTTTTTATCGTGAGTTTTACATTTGAGTTTTCGAGACTGACATCCAGACAATTCTATCGACAATACCTCATTGAAGGAACAGGCCTCGATGAGGTCGTCGTTGGCTATGATCATATGTTCGGTCGCGATCGCGAGGCGGGAATTGAGGAGCTCGTGCGAATGGGAAAAGAATTTGATTTTTCCGTTTTTGCGGTTCACCCTTTCTCTGTGGATGGCGAGGAAGTAAGCAGTACTCTGATTCGCGATGCTCTGCGCGCTGGCGAAGTGGAGAGGGCCAGAAAGTTTCTAGGACGCCCATACCGGTTTTCCGGAAGGGTGATCAAAGGTGACGGGCGCGGGAAATCGCTCGGGTACGCAACCGCAAATCTGGATATGAACGCTGGAAAGAAACTATTGCCGCGTAGCGGCGTCTATCTCGTCGGCGTGGCGCGAGCCGCCGACCAGCATTTCGGTATGATGAATATCGGAACACGGCCCACAATCAAAAGTGATGCGCGGGAAACCATAGAGGTTCATCTTTTTGATTTCAATGAAGATCTGTATGGAGAGTTGTTGACTATAACGCTTTTGAAGCGATTGAGAGATGAACAACGATTTCCCTCAATGGAAGACCTGAGATCTCAGTTGCATCGCGATCGGGAAGAGTCGTTGCGGATGGTTCAAGAATTGGCAAAGCAAAAGTAACGTTTACATCTGTATCACAAGGAGATTCACATGGCAGTGACAAAGGAAGATAAAGCGGAGATTGTGTCGAAGTTCGGAAAGAACGGAAAGGATTCCGGAACCCCTGAAGTCCAAATCGCAATTCTCACGGCGCGCATCAATGACCTTGCGCCTCATTTTGAACAATTCAAGAAGGATCATCACTCGCGTGTTGGTTTGCTGAAGATGGTGGGAAAACGGCGACGACTTCTTGATTATTTGCAGCGGAAGGATATCGAGCGTTACCGGAAAGTGATCGCGGACCTGCAGATTCGTAAGTAAAGGGAGAGACGCCAAAGGCAAGGTGCCGGAATGCGTCTCTTATGAATTTTTTTAGGAAGAGAGTATTTTTATGAAGATAACGAAGGAAGTCCGTATCGGAGACGCAACGATTTCTCTTGAAACGGGAAGGTTTGCAAAACAAGCCGACGGTGCGGTGATGGCGCGAATGGGCGACACAATGGTTCT
>QKGJ01000216.1 GCA_003251275.1 Ignavibacteria bacterium | reverse complement strand
GCAAGTTGTTGTATGAATTTGCCATGGTGCAGTGGTGAGAGACCAGGAACCTCCGTCATTCGTTGATCTCCAGATACCGCCTGCAACGCTTCCCGCAAGCAAGATATCGGGATTGACTATATCACAGCCAAATACACGCGACCTTCCACCGACATTGTTCGGCCCGCGTTCGGTCCACACAAGCGCAGATTCACCCTTGGCCAAAGCTCGTTCGCTCCGGACAGGGAGATGCCTGGCTAGTTCCTTTTCCTTTGCATGAATGTTCCGCGGGATCTCGTTCGCCACGGGATCGCGGGAAATCATGAACTCCATCTCCGCCTGCGCATCAGGGTCGTCGGGCGATTCCAACGATACCGGCAGCTTAATGGCTTTGATTGACGAAGGTTGCTTTGCCGGAGTTTTGAGAAAGAAAAAAACGGCAGTGACAATGATTGCCAGAAGAGAAGTGGTG
Organism: Ignavibacteria bacterium; assembly: GCA_003251275.1. GTDB lineage: Bacteria > Bacteroidota > Ignavibacteria > UBA10030 > UBA6906 > SZUA-287. The sequence goes on along the minus strand of QKGJ01000216.1, from coordinate 8,948 downwards.
GCGAGTAATGGGCGTGCCATGATACCCCCTTTAGCTGGTGGACGGCCTTTTCAAGAAATGCGACTGACTGAAAATATAGGAATTGTCCCAGTGAAAGGAAAAGATTGATGTCTTGCTATTCCTAACAGGAATCGCACCTTGCGACGGGGGTGTTCAGAAAGGAATCTTATGTAAGAGGTTGACTTATTGCGGTGATTGCAGTACTTTAGTCCAGCACGTATTGCCCTCCACCTCATATATCCAGATTGTCAGATCCAAGAAATGTCTAAAACAAAGCAGTCGGATTCTGCTCAAAAAACCGTTCTCATCGTCGAAGACAGCGTCGATTTTGCAAACCTTCTTCAATTCCTTATCGAAGACGATGGAGCAAAGGCAGTTCAATTTCCCCTGGACACCGGCGATATCATCGAATGGGCGAAAGAGCACAAACCGGCAACCATCTTGATGGATCTTGCGCTGAGGCGCAAGGGTGGCTTGGCGTATATTGACGAGCTGAAGGGGGATTCCGTGACAAAGAATATCCCGATCATCATTATAACCGGTCGCGAATTAGGTCAGCGCGAGATTATTGATTTCCAGATGAAGAACATCAGGTATCTCCGCAAGGGGAGAGTAGAGATCAGCGAAATTAAGAAAGAGATTCGGGAAGCTGCCGGTATCAAAGTCGACTCCGAAGAATCACCATAGGTTTATCGCTCTTCCGGTTCCTCCTCTCCTGTTGACCTTCCCGGTTTTAAGATAATTCCTCTATTCTGTCTTCCATCCATCTTTATTGTCAGCGGCGAGTCAAGGCGAACATGACGTACGAAATCTGTTTGCTGTGTCGCAGGCTGATCGAATAACCATCGCCAATCCAAAAAAGCATCCTCCGCGCCCGTGTCCACCGTAAAGTATCCAACCATAAAGGAAGTGATGTTCTGGAAGAAGTGAGATCCCTGCGACGGTGCCACATCGATATCCTTGAATCCTGTCTCGACAATTGCTTTCGCACCGGCAATTTGGTCCCACTTTACGGGAATGCCAAGCCATGGATCGAGCGATCCCCATCGACCCACACCAATTAGGAGATACGGTCGCTCCTGACCCGTCAGTTCCTGATTCATTGAGGTGATCTCTTTTGCAACCTGCCTGCTCTTCGATCGATCAAAGTTGTGGATGTCGACAAAGACAATATCCTGAAGATCCCGCATGACTCCATGCCCGAGGACCCGCCTGCTGTGACACAGGACGGACTCGCGATCGTTCACCTCCACTTCAATGGACTCAACTTCGCGTCCGATTGCCACGGGCCGCATTTGCAGGACGCCGAATTCCTTCGGAACTCCCGCAGGGAGGGAGAGATTCACTGCAAATTCCATTTCAACGGGGGATCCCATGCCCCAGCTTCCCATATGCATCAGGTAATCAAGAATTCCTGCAAGGGGAAATTCGTTACGACGCAAAATGGAGGAGAAGGTGACGAGACGAATGCCGTCCCGTGACGTTCCTTCATATATGGAATCATTCTCCAAAGAGTATGTCGAAGCCAGCCACATCAGCGTACCGTCCTCTTCGGCGGTTTTTAAATCGTACTTCTTCAGGAGATTTGCGAATCCTTCGCCCGGATCAAGAGGATTGCCGGTCAACTCAAGCGCATAAAATTCCTTTTGGTTGTTGTCTCTGTATTGCGATGGCGAGGAAAACTGGGGAAGATGGTCCGGATAGCGCGGACAGAAGCGCACGGTCATTCCTCCCTCGACAATGGTCTTCCCGAGTCCGAGGGCAACGGATGCGATGCCATCCTCGGATCGCTGAGGTTCAAGCGGGTAGAAATTGTGCGATCTGCCAACGCCGGAGAAATTCGGGTAGAATCGCGTTCCATGCGAAGCGCCAATCATTCGTTGAATGATGACTGCCATCTTTTCCTGGTCGATGCGGTAGGAAGTGTGTTTGATGTAGTCGCGGGGACTCTTATAGAATGTTGATGCATACACCCTCTTGATGGTTGCGAGGAGTTCCGTGAGACGGATAAACGGATTCGGGTGATTGTTTGGAATCATGTACGTCTCATACACCCCGGCGAAGGGATGGTACTGCGAATCCTCCAGAAGACTTGACGAACGAACGGCAAGCGGCTCCTTCATGACATCGAGGAATTCACCCAACCGTTTGACAACGTCCTCGGGGAGCTTGGTTGCTTCAAGGAATCGTCGCGTCAGTTCCTCGTCATCCTCGGTCGCAATTGCAAACTCCCGAAGGTCGTTCTCGTTGAGAAAATAGTCGAACACATCTGTTGCGACAACAACGCCTGGTGGAACGTTGATTTCGACATCATCAAATTTGCGGCGAACATTGTAGTTGTGAATCATCATGTTGATGAAGCCAAGCCCACGCGCCTTGCCGCCAACGGATCCGGCTCCGATGCGGGCAAAACTGCTGGCAGGATCGAAGGATTCGCGCGAGAAATCCATAATGATCCCCTGCTGGCGCATCCGGATATAGTTGTGGAGCGAACTGATAAGATGGGAGCGGAGCGCCTCAACATTAGGATAGTCGGTGACCTTCTTGGGCCGAAGCATATGGGCGAGCCAGAATTCAGTCCTGGCTTTCAGCCAGTTCGAGAAGTGATTTCGTTCGGCATGATAGGAAATACTTTCCTCCGGGACCTCGTGCAATCTTTGTTCCAGGGAGTGCAAATCCGATGCCCTTCCAACCTCATCACCATCCGGAGTTCGAAAAATGAAATCGCCGAAACTCAGGTAGTGCGTCATAAAAGAACGCAAATCGTCGCGGAGGGAGGGAGAATCCTTGAGGAGAAATCCTGCGCCTGTGTCGTGCGCCTCCCGTTCATTCTCCGCAACATACGACTGCAACAGAATTGGGATGTCATGATGGCGTTCTTTGACGAGCTGAGCAAATGCGATTCCGGCCTTCGGGTCCTGGCGACCGTTCCGGGGAAAATCCACGTCCGAGATTACTCCGAGGATTGTATCCTCATACTTATCAAAGTATCCGCATGCTTCTTCGTAGGTCCTGCACAGCAAGATCTTGGGACGCGCGCGCATGCGGAGGACCTTGTGCGAGATGTTAATCCCCTCGGAGATCAGGCGTTGAGTTTGTTTTAGAACTTCGGTATAGGCGATGGGTAGGAAGGTGGAGTAGTATCGGATATCATCTTCAATCAGGATGATGGATTGAACACCGGCGGTGTGCGTGTCGTGGTCCACGTTATGGCGGTCCTCCACATCCTTCATGATTCCGATAAGAAGTCGGAAATCCCCCTGCCACATGAAAATCCGTTCAAAGATGGAGAGATCGTAGTGCGTCATCATATCCCGCAGGTCGCGGTTGTCATACGCAAGAAGCACAATCGGTGTGTTGATGTCTGCCTTCCGAATCGTGCGCGCAAAGGTCAGCGCATCCATGTCTTCGATGTGAGGTGTGGTAATGATGAGGTCAAACCGCGAGTCATGGAGAAGACGAACAGCCTCTTCGGCATTCGAAACGCGGGTAATATCGGGAGAATTGCTGACTCTCAACCCCTCATACTCGTTCTGGATCTGTTCGTAGAGTTTTCCGTCTTCTTCGAAAAGATAACGGTCATAGAGGCTCGAGACGAGAAGGAGGTCCCGCACCCTGTAGCGCATCAGGTACTGGAAGCCCTGAAACTTCGTTCCGTAGACTTGCTCATCCCACTGTGGTTCTTCATCAGGGGTTGGATGGAATAGCTCTATTGCCATGCCGGCTCACATTCTGGATGGATGAGGTAACTTCAGAAAAAAAAATCGGGATGGCAAGGAGCCATCCCGAAAAGAAGTGTGCGGAAGTCGTTCGGGGCTAGACCAAACCCTGATCGATCATCGCGTCTGCGACCTTGAGGAAGCCCCCTATGTTTGCGCCGTTGACATAGTTGCCCGGAGTCCCGAACCGTTCCGCCGTTTGGACGCATGTTTGATGGATGCTCTGCATAATCATGTGAAGCCGTCCATCAACCTCTTCGCGGGTCCATGGAAGTCTGGCGCTGTTCTGCGACATCTCCAATCCCGATGTTGCCACGCCGCCGGCATTCGCGGCTTTTGCGGGTCCGTAGAGAATACCGGCATCGAGAAAGATGTTCACGCCCTCGAGCGTTGTCGGCATGTTTGCGCCTTCGGAGACGAGATACACGCCGTTCGAAACAAGCTGCTGGGCGTCTTTCGCGGTGATTTCATTCTGTGTTGCGCTCGGAAAAGCGCACTGAGCTTTGTGGCTCCACAACGGATTGTGATCGCCGGAAGGATTTGCAGCCGAGAAGGTGGCCGTCTTGTACTTATCCGCATATTCCTTTATTCTTCCGCGTCGAACATTCTTCAACTCCATAAGGAAGTCAAGCTTTTCTTTGTTGATTCCCTCGGGGTCGTAGACATAACCGGAAGAGTCAGAGGCAGTGACCGCTTTGCCGCCAAGCTGGGTGATTTTCTCGATCGTATATTGTGCGACATTCCCACTGCCGGAAACAAGACAGGTTTTTCCCTCCAATGTTTCATTACGGGTTGATAGCATCTCCGCTGCAAAATAGACCGATCCATACCCGGTCGCCTCAGGCCTGATGAGCGATCCTCCCCAATTCAATCCCTTGCCGGTGAGCACGCCGGTGAACTCATTGCGAAGTCGCTTGTATTGCCCGAACAGATACCCGATTTCCCGTCCCCCGACACCAATATCTCCGGCAGGAACGTCGGTGTTGGGACCGATGTGGCGAAAGAGCTCCGACATAAAGCTCTGGCAAAAGCGCATAACCTCGTTATTGCTCTTTCCCTTTGGATCAAAGTCGGAACCTCCCTTGCCTCCTCCCATCGGGAGCGTGGTGAGGCTGTTCTTGAACACCTGCTCAAAGGCGAGGAACTTTAGGATGCTCAGATTCACCGACGGGTGAAACCTGAGTCCGCCTTTGTACGGTCCAATTGCACTATTCATTTCAATGCGGAATCCCCTGTTGATGTGTATATCACCGCGATCATCGAGCCACGGAACTCGGAACAGGATGACGCGCTCCGGTTCCACAAGGCGTTCGAGAATCTTGTTCGACCGGTATTCAGGATGCTTGTCGAGGACAATCTTGAGGGATTCGGCCACTTCTTCCACTGCCTGAAGAAATTCGGTTTCACCCGGGTTCTTCCCTTTAACTTCAGCAAGGAATGTTGATGTGTAGTCTGCCATTGTTGTTTCTCCGTATGTTCATCGTTGTTGTGAAAGGAGCCCGGATACTGTTACGGGAATATTCCAAGCTCCATATATGAAGTTGCAATCTTGTTGATGGAACCGATAAACGCGGCGGTGCGCATGTCGGGACACTTCTTTTCCTTCCAGATCGAATGAATCTCATTGTAGGACGAGATCATCGTGTCCTCGAGTCCTGAATTCACGAGGTCAACTTCATCAGGACCGTGGGTTAACCGCATCTTCTCATCGTACGAGAGCATATGTTCCGTCACGCGCTCAATCGTCGAGATCAACTGCATGGTTGAGCTTTCGACAAATCGCTTTCCCATTCGTCCCATCCGGACATGCTGCAGGTTCTTGAGCCACTCGAAGTACGAGACAGTGACGCCTCCAGCGTTCAGGTACATATCGGGGATAATAAGAATTCCTTTTTGATTCAGAATCTCTTCCGCTTCGGGTGTGGTGGGTCCGTTCGCGCCTTCCGCAATAATCTTTGCCTTGATTCGTGGGGCATTCGAAGAGGTGATCTGTTTTTCCAGAGCAGCCGGAACGATGATGTCGCAGTCTAGCTCGAGTGCGTCTAGACCGTTCTTGAGTTCCACTGCTCCGGGATAACCGAATATTGATTTGGTTTCTGTTCGATGTTTCCACACCGAAAGAACATCGAGGCCTTTCGAATTATGGATGGCGCCTTCAAATTCTGCGATGCCGACGATAATACACCCTGAATCCTGCAAGAACTTTGCGGAGTGATAACCCACATTTCCCAGTCCCTGCACCACAACACGCTTCCCGTCCAAACCGACGGTTAAGCCGAGGCGCTTCATGTCCTCCTTGTTATTGCAAGCCTCACGAATTCCAAAAAACACTCCGCGTCCGGTTGCTTCCACCCGTCCCCGAATTCCTCCCTGGCTGATGGGCTTCCCGGTCACACATCCGGAGGCATCGATCTGACCGGGATTGAGGGCGGAATAGGTATCGGCGATCCACGCCATTTCTCTCTGGCCGGTGCCGTAGTCGGGTGCGGGTACGTCAATGCCGGGCCCAATAAAATTCTTCTTTACAAGTTCTGCGGTATATCGTCTCGTGATTCTCTGCAATTGGTCCGGGGTATATTTGCGCGGGTCGATCTTTATTCCACCCTTCGCTCCGCCAAATGGAACATCAACGATGGCACACTTAAACGTCATCAAAGCCGCAAGCGCCTTCACCTCGTCTTCATTGACGCTTGTGCTGTACCGAATCCCTCCTTTGGTTGGCAGCTTGTGTTGACTATGTTCTACCCTCCAGGCGGAGACGACTTCATAGCCGCTCTCCGTATGAACAGGAAAACTGAAATGGTATACGCTGTTACACACTTTTATTTGATCGAGCAGACCCTGTGGGTAGTTGAGGAAGGCGGCTGCCTTATCAAAGTTGCGGACGACATCTTCGAAGAAGCTGGATTCATGCGACGACATAAATCTTCCTGTAAGGGTTGAACGAATTACGGGCGAAAACAGCAGAGAAGAACGGCGAGCTTCATTTGTATGCGCAGATGAAGTTATGAAGTTCCTTAAGGATATGCAAGAAAAAGGAGCGTGGCACGCAACAGCAGGGCGAAAACTGAAACCTAAGTCACGAATCAGAGGCTCGGATTGCGCTTATATACTATGACTGCGCCCAGGGTATTGGATGTATCGAGTAGGTCACTCACAGCGACATAAATATCACCATTCGGCGCGAGTGCCACGTCACGCGGCGTTGGTGCGCTCATTCCCTGCACAAAGGGGAGAATGATGTAATCAGTGGGGGATGAATCTGCAGTCGAGACGAGAATGACCTGCTGCAAGGATGGTTCGGCAATGAACAGTCTTCCCGTAGCATCAATGCCTGAGCCCTGGGCAGTGGGTGAGATCCTGATATTCGAAAAACGTTGTGACGCGAGGAGATTCCCCGGGACGATAGCGAAGAGATTTGTCGTGGTACCGCTTGCTCCAACATCGGTCACGAATGAAGTGTAAACGTCGCCAAATCGATCGGTGGAGAGAAAATGAACGGACCTGTCGGGTTGAACAGTCGGACGCAAAGGGGAAAACGCAATCGCGCTCGCTATCCCATTGCGGACGCGGATGAGGAAATTCTCGGCGTCATTGGCGAGCGCGCTAACAAAGATATCTCCGTTTGTCGCACCATCGACGTCGCCGACAATGACCGTGTTAATCGCCCGTGATGTCTGGATTCCTGAAGTTACATCAAACACAGAAGTGGTATCAATAACGGAGGCGATGAAACTGAAAACGATGTTCGTGACGTCATTCGAGGGACTGATTGAGAGAATGGAGTTCTGGTCAATGATGACAAGGATGTTATTTGTTGATCGATCAAAGCCCATTTTCGTGGGGAATGGTATTGCAGTTAACAGAGTCTTGTCCGAGCCCCCAGGAGAAATCCGTCGAATCACGTTACTGTATGAATCTGAAACCCAAATATCGCCCGTTTGATCCACCGCGATGCCTCGCGGGGACTTCAATCTCCCTACAGGAACGATTATTGCTGGGTCTTGGTAGGTTGTAGTCGGGTTCCCCACTGAGGGGATGTCGGATCGACAACCTGCCAAATGGAGGAGAATCAGAATCTGAGTCAAGAGTACTATTTTGTTCTGAGAGATCATTTCATTTCAATATAGAGATGAACGAAGGTTGAATCAACCTCAATATCTAGCCCGACCATTTCCGAACGGACTTCGGTGAAGCAGAAATACCCAACCATGGGGGATTACGAAAGCGTGATTTATTCATTCATTCTTTGCAGATATTTCGGGACACTCACTAACTAACCATCAAACAAAAGACCATAGTAGGAGGTTTCATGAAGGGAATTGTGAAAGCGCTTCCGTTACTGCTCGTCATGGTTGTATGCGGTCTTGTTGGATTCGGAATCGCGTATGAACCCGAGAACGCTGTTGTGGAAAATGGAGAGAACGAAGGACCATTAAAGGGTCCTGAACTGGAGCAATGGTACTTTTCTCAATGGCACTACCCGTACGGCAACATGCTCGATCCCGAGATGCTTGACAATATCTGGAGAGAGGTCGAAGCGATGCCAACGGAAAACGACTTCGGCACATTGCCGGTGAACTCCTGGATCCAGGAGGGACCGTTTGGTATGGATGTATCGGGAGGGGCGAAGTATTCCGGCCGGGTTCTTGATATTGAAAACGGAACTGCGTCTTCAGTCCGCATTGCCTCCGCAAGCGGAGGTCTTTGGCAGTTCTTGCTGATCTTTCCCGTTGCGATGACCGAGAATGTGACCAGTCAGGCAATCGGGTCGTTTGCAACCGATCCAACAAATCAAGACGCAATTATCATCGGTACCGGAGAACCTTCCCAGCGCAGTGGAACGGGAATGTATCGGACAACGAATGGGGGAACCAACTGGAGTTCCGTTTCCCTTTCGCCGAATCCCTCAGCGTATTATCGAATACGTTACACTCCCGGCAATCCTCTCAAAATACATGCGGCGACCACGTCGGGATATTATCGATCTGATAATGGGGGAACTACGTGGACTCGCCGTTACACCGGAAACACAACAGATTTCGTTATTGACCCGAGCAATACGAATACCATTTACATGGGAGTACGTTCCGACGGTATTTACAAATCAACGAATGGGGGAGATAACTGGACGAAGCTTACATCGGGCGGAATTCCAACAACGAATATCGGACGGACGGGATTGACTCTCTGTAACGCAAGTCCAGGAACCGTTTACGCATCCCTTGC
>QKGJ01000390.1 GCA_003251275.1 Ignavibacteria bacterium | reverse complement strand
CCCGCAGAGATTCTGGTTCAAAAACGGGACGCAAAGACTATCCAAGACCGGCTTGGCGGCTCCTTTTCGGGACTCTTCACAAAGATGGAAGACTGGCTCTTCAATCATGATTATGCCTATGAACTCCTCACCACCCACTTCAATACGCGCTCACTGAAGGGATTTGGTGCGGAAGAATCTAAGATCGGAATAATGGCTGCGGGTGCCATATTGACGTACCTTCAAGAGACGCAGAAGAATAATATCGCGCATATTCGAAAGCTGACCCCTCACGACGTCAGCGGGTACATGGTCCTTGACCATTCGACGAAGAGAAACCTCGAGATTACTTCTTCGCTCTCAAACCTCGAAGAAGGGACACTCTTCTCCGTTCTCGATAGAACGGAAACGCCAATGGGGGGTCGGCTGCTGAAGAGATGGATCCATCAACCATTGACGAATGTCGAGCCGATCGTGAAGCGTCTGGACGCCGTAGAAGAACTCCTCAACGAGGGGAAGCTTCAATTGGCAATCAAGAACAAACTTGCAGCGATCGGCGACCTGGAACGGCTGAACACGAAAATCTGCACCGGGCGGGCGACCCCCCGCGATCTTATTGCTTTGAAAGAGATCCTCCGGTGTTGCGCTGAAACCGCACAGATCATTCATGCGGTGCAATCTCCTGGACTGATGGAGATCCATTCGGGACTCAAGCCTCTTCCGGAAACAATCGCCCTGATTGAATCTTCCATAGAACCTGATCCACCTCCCTCACTCACAGACGGAAACACCATTAAACGAGGGTACAATACGGAACTCGATCAACTTCGGAATATCGCCTACAGCGGAAAGGAGTGGATAGCCTCCCTTCAGCAGGACGAAAGAGTGCGGACAGGTATTAACTCACTGAAGGTCGGTTTTAACAATGTCTTTGGATATTATCTTGAAATAACGAATACTCACAAGGACAAGGTGCCGTCAGATTATATCCGCAAGCAAACGATGACGAATGCGGAGCGGTATGTCACCCCGGCTCTCAAAGAGTACGAAGAGAAAATTCTCGGTGCCGAAGAAAAAATCCTGGCGTTGGAATCTCGCCTCTTCAATGAGATTCGCGTCGCGGTTATGGCACATGCAGAAACAATACAGAATAATGCTCGCCTTATTGCGACACTCGACTGTTTTCTTTCTTTGAGCGTCGACGCCGGAGAGTATGGCTATACCCGTCCGGAGGTGAATGAGTCCACGCACCTGGAGATCAGACAGGGACGCCACCCGGTGATTGAGAGGCTACTTCCGCCGGGTGAACAGTACACTGCGAACGATGTAACGATGAGTACGGATGATCAGCAGATTCTCATCATTACAGGGCCTAACATGAGTGGAAAGTCAAGCTACCTTCGGCAAGTAGGTTTGATCGCGCTACTCGCCCAGATCGGGAGCTTCGTTCCGGCAAAGAGTGCGACAATAGGTTTGGTGGACCGTATCTACACTCGGGTCGGTGCGAGCGACAATATCGCTTCAGGTGAAAGCACCTTTCTAGTGGAAATGCACGAGGCGGCAAATATTGTCAATACAGCGAACCAGCGTAGTCTCATCCTCCTTGATGAAGTGGGGCGTGGAACCAGCACGTTCGACGGCATCAGCATCGCATGGGCACTCACCGAGTATCTCCACGAACGCGTGGGTGCACGCACGTTGTTCGCAACCCACTATCACGAACTGAACGAACTTGCAGATTTGTTTTCCCGCATTCGGAACTACAAGGTGGATGTACGCGAGTACGGCGACAAGGTTGTCTTTCTCCACAAGGTAACGCCTGGCTTTGCAGATCATTCCTATGGTATTCAGGTGGCACAGATGGCGGGAATGCCTGAGGAGGTCACTGACAAGGCAAAGGTCATTCTTCAAAGTCTCGAGCAATTCGATCTCGGGCTGAACGAGAAGGATCGGCGAAATGGCAAAAACCAAAACCGGGCAAGAGGGAGAATGAAGACAGCTGAAATCCAGATGGGCCTTTTTGAATTGAAGGACGATCCGTTGCGTGAAGAGCTTCGTGCGGTAGATATTAACAGTATCACGCCGATGGAAGCAATGCAGAAGCTTTCCGAGTTGAAGAACCGGGTAGAACAACAATGAACATTTTACTCCTCCCACACTGAACCATTGATGCTCATCCCCCTCGTTATCGGCCTCGCGACAGGATTCATTCTGGCACTTCCCCCCGGCCCGCTCGCGGTCGCTGTAATGCGCAAGGGCTTGGAAGGTCGTTTTCGCGCCGGACTGCAGGTTGCGCTTGGAGCGGTTGTTATGGATGCTCTGTATGCACTCATTGCGACGTTTGCTTCTTCACGCATAGTGGTGTGGCTGACGGGAGTAGTGAGCGCGAGCGCCTGGTTTTTGCTCTCGTTCCAAATTCTCTGTATCGTCATTCTGATAGCACTGGGCATTCGCTACGTAAAACACCGCCACACCGCCACAGAGCCATTTGAAATGCGCGAAAAGGCTCAGGAAGCGCGAGCAGAACAAATGGGGTATTCCTCACCATTTTTCCTGGGTATCATCATTGCCCTGACGAATCTTGCCATTCCCACACTCATTCCTTCACTGGTCGGTGTCGTGGGTTTTCTTCATTCCAACAGACTGCTAACACAAAAAGCCACGAGCCACGTCTTTTTCTCCCTCGGATTCGGTCTTGGCACAGGGATTTGGTTTACCATCCTTCTCCAGATTATTCACCGCCACCATCAGAAAATCAATCACAGTGTTCTGAACGGGATTTTCCGGTTTGCAGGAGGGACGTTCCTGTTCTTTGCTGCAGTTATGACGGTTATGGTTTTTGTCAATACAGAATGGAGTACCCTTTTCTAATAAGCGAGGATTCATATGACATTGCAGGAAATAAAAACTCTTCACGCCTATAATGCATGGGCGACAAACCGCATTTTTGACTCGCTGACATCGCTTACCGGCGAACAATACAAGAAGGAGATGCAAACGAGCCACGGATCCATTCACGCAACCTTAACCCACATGGTGGGAGCGGAGAAGGTCTGGCTCGAGCGATGGCTTGGCTCCCCGCAACCGTTCTTGAAAGAGGCGGAGATTGATTCACTTAAAACACTCAGAGGCATCTGGGAAACGACCGGGTACGACATCGCAAAATGGCTGGGAGCAATGACCGACAGGAAATTACAGAACACGTTTGAAACAAAAACATCCAAAGGAGATATTTTCATTAATACGTTTCAAGAGGCGTTTCAGCACGTCGTTAATCATTCCAGTTACCATCGGGGACAGATCGTCGGCATGATCAGACAACTGGGCGCACCCGCCGTTGCAACCGACATGATCCTCTTCTTTCGTGAGACAGCGAAGCTGCGAAAGTGACTTCACAACTTCTTCGTTGGCTGAAGTTGCTCGGATACTTCTATCTTGTGTATCTCCTCTTCTTCTTGTTGAGTTTTGACCCCACGAACCATACAGTCTCACCACCATTTACTTTGTTTGTTCTCGACACAATTAACCTTTTCATTCATGAGGCAGGGCACTTTTTTTTTGGTCTTTTTCCAAGGCGGTTGTACATACTCGGGGGCTCTCTCTTCCAATGCGTCATTCCCCTCTCCCTCTTGATCGTCAGCTGGATGCGCTCGTCGCTTCAGATTCCCCTCCCTGGCTTTTGGCTGGGCGAGAATATCGTTAATGTCAGCTTTTACGTGCGGGACGCTCCCGTTATGAAGTTGCGGCTTATCGCTCGAGGCGTAATTCACGACTGGAATTGGCTTCTCAGCGACAACCTTGACGCCGCCGAACCACTGGCGGATATCCTCTTCGGCGTGGGATTATTACTTTCACTTTCTTTTGTCGTATGGGGTATGGTTGTGTTGTTCAAACGTAATGATCGCTCCGGCGTCGAGGTCGTCCGGACAGAAGTGTGAACATCAACGGAAGAATGTTTTCAGTTGATCGTCGAGTTTCTTGTTTCTCCTCGTCTCAATCTGTATCATATGATAGCGTCTCTGCGTTGCGTCGCTTCATCAAAACAATTTTTCCTCACGTCTGCTTTCATGGGCCTTTATCCTCAACCAAACAAATGGCAGTGCGGTCCGTTCGCCCTTAAACATGCTTTAATCATGCTGGGGAGGATCGTGAATGAAGACAATCTCTCTCGGATTGCCGGGGCAAATTGGTGGACAGGTTCCGACGAGATCAAGCTCGGGAGAGCCGCAAAGGCGTACGATTGCGAGCTGAGGATGATCCGAAGAAAAGACGCCCTGCGCGCCCATCATGCATTGCTTCTCGCGTTGCGTCGAGGCTACCCAGCACTCCTCTGTGTTGATAACTGGAATCATTGGATCACAGTGGTTGGGGCGGAAAGGGACAAGATCATTTACATAGACAGCCGCAAAGCGCCGGTGGTCAACATCAGCAATTGGAAGCAACTCAAGGATCGATGGATCTACGTTGATAGCGAACAACAGAACCCGATGAAAGTAGAAGTCATGTTTGATCTCCATCCGGTTATTCCGAAGTTCCGTGTTCGATCGAAGGCTCGATTCTCGCTCGTAAGGGCACGGTATCTCCGCCGCGCTTCAAACAACGGATTCGCATCCCACTGGGATGAATACTTCGATGATCTTTCCACCATCTGTTCACCACGTGCGCCACGCAGTCCAAACGGATTCCCCTTGGGAGAGTTCTTACGCAGGCACGGCGCGATGATACAGGAACAAATAAGTTATTGGCATGGAAAAGTAACGCCGCAACAAGTGAAGAAGATCCTTCGGAATTACCAGTTCGTTGCCGATACATACGACTTGGTCGTGCGAAAGGAACACGAGAAAAAGGCAATTGTGGCCATTGCAACCAATCTCACTCTTTGGGCTGCCAGCAAATTCGGCGTCGATCCAGTGTTCGGCGAGTACTAGGATTGCCAAAGACTACAAAAAATAGTACTTTTTCACGGACAATCTAGTTTCTTCCAGATCAGCAATCATGAAAGGAGCCATTGCCATGGGTCGCACCATCATGCACACCTTCGCTGTGAAGATCGTGTTATTCCTGATCGCGCTTGTCGGTGTCGCCGGTTGCTCGAGTTTCGGCAATTGGTAGACGTTGATTCGAAATTTTGCTTGTGGAATCACTAACAAAGGAGGAACAATGAAACGGAGATTTTCAAAAACATATATGGTAAATACTATCCTTTTGTTTTCCCTCACTATTGCTATGATGGGATGTGAAATCTTCTACTGCAATTGAGCTGCGTAAATCCGTCCGCGCCGGAATCTTAGAATGAGTATCCACCTGCATTGAATATACTGATTTCCGACTCCACGGATATCTACGGCGGGGGTGAGGACTATGTCCTTACCCTCGCATTGTTATTGCGGGAGCGAGGACATCATCTGTGCGTATCAACATTGCCTGACCACCTCCTGTCGTCGAAATGTTCTGCAGCAGGAATTGAAACTGCCCCCCTTTCATACATCGGCATGGGAAAGGTCTTCAGTGTCGCCCTGCAGTTACGGAAAATACTCGTTGATCGCGCAATCAACATTGTGCACAGCAACGCAAACTATGACAGAACTTGCGCTGGGATCGCCGCCGTCTCCCTACCGGCAGCCCATATCGCCACGGTGCACAGTGCTCACTCCATCCAGCACAACATTACTCATTGGGCGCGCAACAAATTTGCAACAGATCATTTCATCGCCGTCGCCCCACCGGTTCAGGAAATCCTCGTTCACCATGACCGCATCCCCCCCGAGAAGGTCACCTTCATTCCCAACGGCGTACCTGACAATACTGATAACTCCGAAAAGATGAGAAGGGACGTCCGTGCAGAACTGGAAATCCCCGATGACACAGTGGTTATCGGAAACGTCGCGCGATTGGTCCCATTCAAAGGACACGCGTACCTTCTTCGTACTGTCGATATGGTCCTGCAGAACGATCCAAACACTCTCTTCCTTGTCTTGGGTGACGGCGAGCTGAGGGGTGAGCTCGAGACAACCGCAAGAAAGATAAACATTGAGAAGCATATACGCTTCCTCGGCTTTCGCACACAGGTGCGCCGGTACTACCATGCCTTCGACATTTATTGCCATTCATCAATTGAGCTTGCCGAAGAGGCGTTTCCGTTGGCGATTCTCGACGCTTTAGCAACAAAGATTCCCGTTGCGTCCACAAAGGTCGGGGGCATCGAAATGATGGTAAGAAATGGCATCACCGGGTTTCTCACCACGCCGGAGCAACCAGAAGCGCTCGCTAATGCATTACGAGAACTGATTCGTTCGAAAGAAAAGCGGCAGTCAATGGGAAGCGAGGGCTACAAATTGTTCCGGGAACACTATCACGCATCAATCATGGCTGATAAAGTTGAGGATATTTATGCAAAAGTCACCCGTGGCTGACACAGCACGTACTCGATGGTGGGGAGCAATCCTTGTGACTTCTCTTGTTTTTCTCTGCTCGTGTCGTTCAACCAACAGGATTCAACCACTCTCGCCCGCTGACAGCATAAAGATTGTTGACGAAAATGAGCTGCACAGGGATGCAATGGACAAATTCTTCTCCCAAGATGAAGCAAGCCCATTTCGCCGCGATTCGACCATCGCGTACAATGGATTACATTGGTATCCCATCGACCCACATTTTGCGGTCCATTCTCGCCTCCACAGATACGATAGACCTGAAACAGTCGTTGTCCTCGGAACGAAGGGCGAAGAACGAAGGCAACTGAAGTACGGGTATTTCGCTTTTGAGCTTCCAACACCGGAAGGAACGCTTCGCGAGATTCGATTGAATGTCTACAAGTTTACCCCGTATGATCAACAGCGATATGCGCTCTATAAGAACCATCTAAGCATCTGGTTCACCGACCTTACAACGGGGAGAGAAACGTACGAAGTTGGCCGTTACATTGAACTTGGTGAAGAGGAACGCAATCCGGATTTTGTCTATTCTATCGACTTCAACAAGGCATTCAACCCCTACTGTGCGTACAGCCCTCTCTACTCGTGTGCGATCCCGCGGGAAGAAGATCACCTGAGCATCCCGATCACCGCTGGCGAAATGAAGTATCATTAGTCTGAGGTATCATTTGTGATTCGTTCTCATTCCCTGTACATTGGTGCGCCTTGACAGGAACAATTCCACCCTTATCTAGTTTTCGAACATGAACCAACATCGATTGTACAGAACGATCAAACTGCTGAGTGAGGTAAAGCGCCGTACCGATGAGCAGCTTCTCAGCCACATTCTCGGCAGTATCATTGAGAATGAGGAAATCCCCATCAGCGGAGGCCGCATTTGGAAACTTGATCCCATCTCAGGGACATACCGCGTCATCAGGCAATTCGGCCAGATTGAGCCGATCAAGCGAAATTTTCGCCTCCGCGTCCTTGATTATCCCCCGTTCCTCAAACTTGCACGTAAAGGAACTATCGTTGAGGCGGAAACAAATAAATACTTACGACAGAAGGGGATAAAGCTCTACTCAGCAACCGGCGTTGGTGAAAAAGTCCACTGGAAAGGATATGATCTTTTTCCCTATATCATTGCTATCAGTGGCCGCTTCTTGAAGCAGGATCTCGCCTACGCTCTCAACATTATCGGTCATGCCGTAACAACGGCACTGAAGAACAGAAGGATCGAATCGGACGCGAAACAGCTGGAGCGCGACCTTGACAAAGCAAAGGACATTCAGCGAAGCATTCTTCCCGAACATGAGTTGAAGTTTCGGAACTACGAGTTGTACGGGGTCTCGATCGCAGATAGGATCGTCGGCGGAGATTTTTTCGACTACCTGAGTGCTGCCGAGGATACGGAAAGGGTTGGAGTCGTAATTGGCGATGCTGCAAGCAAGGGGTTCTCCGCAGCGGCACAAGCATTATACGTTTCCGGCGCACTCCGGATGGGAATTGAATACCAGACAAAGACGAGCACATTCATGGCCAGGATCAACAAATTGGTCAGCCGCACCTTTACACCGGAACATTTCATTTCCATGGTATATGTCGAACTAACCAATTCAAAAGACGGTCTCTTTTTCTATTCGAACGCGGGACACAACAATCCAATACTTTTGCACACAGCATCAAACGAAGTTGAGTATCTCAGCGCAACCGGTCAGATTATGGGTCCGTTTCCCAATGAAAAATATCGAACAGAATATGCCCTCATGCAGAAAGGGGATATTCTGTTATTGTATACGGACGGAATTACCGAAGCGCAGGACGAGAAACAACGCCTGTACGGTGAAGAGAGGCTGCTTGACAAATTGAAGGAGATCAAAGAAGAGAATCCGAAAACGATTTGCACACTCATTGTGGAAGACGTACAGAAATACAACAAGATGAAGGAATACTCTGACGACAAGACAGTGGTGGTTATCAAGAGAATGAAATAAGGGGAAAATCTTATCGAGCGATGACCATTTTCCTGGTCTCGACGAAATCCGGGGCCTGTATCCGGTAGAAGTAAATCCCGCTGGGGAGATCGATATTCTTGAACTCCACCTCATGCGTTCCCGCCGGCTGAACCCCGTCAAACACGACGGCAACTTCCTGGCCTAGCATATTGAAGACTCCAAGGTGGACGTGTCCCTGCTTGGGGAGAATATACTTGATACTTGTCGTAGGGTTGAATGGGTTTGGAAAATTTTGCTCAAGGGTTGGCTCTTCCTCCTTGACCTTTTCTTCAGCGACCTTTCTTGAAGGCTGGATATATTGGATATTGATTCGACGAGATTCTCCTGCCCCGAAAAGTCGACCGTCTGAAGCAATGACTTTCCAGTAATACAAACGCGACACCGGGGGAAAAGCAAGAATAGTCGATGTTCCTGTGAGCTTGCGTTGAATCAGAGGCTTCCCGAACGTTTCCATCGTATCCACCTGCACCGAATACTGCACCGAATCTCCGTCCGGATCCCGGGCTTCACTCCAGAAGAGAGTTACAACCGGGCTCTCGCCTTTGAAGGCAAAGGTTGTATCATTCGATGGAGCCACCGCACGCACGGGCAGGGGGGCGTCGTTCACATTCGCAACCTTCACATTGATAATCTGATCGACCACTCCTGCACCATTCTCCGCCTGAAGTACAATCGTCTGTTGTCCGCCAAGTGCCTCGGCGTTTGTCGGCGTCCAATGGAGAGTCCCGTTCTCCCTATCAAAAACGATTCCCTCCGGCCCCGACAGGACGGACACAGCCGACGGTGTTCCACCAAGAAGCGGAGTGTATTGGTACTCAACATCCTGGGTCGCTAGCGCCGATGCCGTCGATAAGAATTGCGGAGGAAGTGGTCGAAACCGTATGATTGAACCGCTTGCAGTGATAACATAAATACCTCCGGCCGGGCCGACAGCAATATCCCGATAACCGGGAGAAAGAAATGGAAACTCTGTCCTACTTGCGGCAGTGATCGTATCCCCT
>QKGJ01000158.1 GCA_003251275.1 Ignavibacteria bacterium | reverse complement strand
GAGAAAAGGTGCGGCACAAAGGAAGCCTTGGGATGGAAAAGCATTTTGGCTACTTCAAAGAGCATACGATACACCGTACCAAGGTCTGTGTGACGGGACCACAAATGTTGGCAAAGCGTGCCACGAATGAGTACTACTCCACCGACAAAGAGCTGATCTTTGACCTTACCGACATTCTGAATACTGAATTGAAATCGATTGTTGCAGCGGGATGCGATTTCATTCAGATTGACGAACCGGTCTGGGTCGGGTTTCCGCAAGACATGCCCTGGTTGGTTGAATCGTTCAATAAGCTTGTTGATGGCGTCAAGGCAAAGATCACGCTTCACGTTTGCTACGGCAATTATCAATTGAAAAAACTATTCAAAGGGCAGTATGCGGAGTTGTTTCCGGCAATTCTAGATACCAAGTCTGATCAGCTAAGCCTGGAATTTGCCGTGTCCGATGGAGTCGGGTTGGAACTCTTCAAACAATACAAAACGGACAAGGAAGTTGTGGTGGGCGTGTTAGATGTAAAAGATGAAAGCATTGAAACGCCGGAGGTGGTGGCAGCACGCATCCGGAAGGCGCTGGAATATATCCCGGCGGAAAAACTGTATATCAGTCCCGACTGTGGGATGAAATTCATGCCGCGCCAGCGCGCGTTCGGCAAACTGAAAGCAATGGTTGCAGGAACCAGGATCGTTCGCGCCGAGCTCGGCAAGGGCTAGTGGGTGAAACACAGCGAATCATCGTCGGTGCTCGTGCGCGACGCACTGCTGAGAACACAACGCATTGTGTATGACATAAATGGACCGTTGGTACTGCGCACCGTCGCGGAGCGCTTTGCCGTGGTTGCTTCCAACGCAGTGATCGATACCTCACTGACGGGGGATGGTTCAGGCGAGCTACTCATCCAAATTGAACCGCCTCTCCATCAACCGCGGTCGTCCATGTTCTTTCGGATTGATGAGTCGGGGTCGGGTACTGTCAGCGCTTCTCACCAACATTGGATATACGCACTCTCTTCTCTCGCCACAGGGGACTGGCTCACGCGCGGTATTCGCAATTTTGTCAAGGGCATCCGTATTGAACCTGCGTTCACGTGGGTTCGCAATCTAAGCGATTTCTTCGTCGGTAGCCTTCGCGGTGCGAGAACATTCAGGAAAAATGAATTTGTGCGACAACTTGCCGAACATGGATTCTCTCACCTGACGATCAATGGACTTGGAGTCGATCGACCGTTTGAAACTGGTCCTCCCGGCGACGTCTACCATTGGTTCTATGACTACAGTCCCGACATTGATCAGTTTGTCGTTGGTCCTTTGACGCGAGGATATTATCCTCCCGACTATCTCCAGGCAAATCTAAGGAACCTGAAGGAGAACGCAATGCTGGCGCGTACCTATGGTCTTACGCCCGGCCTTCACATCAATTCTCCAAGGTCGATGCCGCATGAATTCTGGGATCGCTATGGATTCCTCCGGGGCGCACGGGTTGATCACCCCCGTGAATCATTTCGCCCCAGGTATACCCTTGCCATGGCGCATCCCGCCGTTCAAGCGCACTACCGGGAGCTTGTGAAGCGAATCATGAGCGAAGTACCGGAACTTGGGTTTATTCATTTGTGGACAAATGACAGCGGGGCAGGTTTTGAGTTTGTTTCGTCGTTATATGCCGGGAGAAACGGGGGTCCCTATCTCATTCGCGAGTGGAAGGATGATGGAGAGATTGCCCGGAAAGCAGCTTCGAATGTTCTGACCTACTACCGCCTTATCACCGAAGAAGGGAAAAAGGTGAATCCCGATTTCCGACTCGTATGCGATCTCGGCCCTTTTTATGCCGAGCGCAAATTTATCGTGCACGAGCTTGGGAATGGGATTGATGCCGGGGAGTTCGGCTACTTCGAAGGAAAAGCGGTTGAGCAAGAACAGGAATCTCTCGCACGTGTCGGTGCGATGACTCATGTGAAGATTGATGTGTGCGACAGTAATATCGTTGGCGTTCCGTTCCCGTGGCTCGTCCATGAACGCTTGACCGATGCCCTCGCCCATAGGACAGAAGCCCTCCTTCTTGGCGCGAATCCGCTCTCGCTTGCTCCTTACGATGTGAACAATGAAGTGGTACGATGTGTGCAACTGCGATTACATACCACGGCAGATGAAATCGTGAAAGCATTTGCCGAACGATTGGTCGGGACGGAACACGGTCAGATATTAATCGACATCTGGAAGCTTTCCGACGTTGCAGTTCGTTCCTTCCCTGTCGCTGTTCCGATGAGCACGTTTGGTTTCCCCTGGTTCCGCCTGTGGGTCCGTCCTTTTGTCCCCAATATCGATGCAATACCGGAAGCAGAGCGGGCTTACTATGAGCGCTACCTCCTTGCAACATTCAACAATCCGGCTCGGGTGGATCTCAACAACGATATGATGTGGAATTTTCTCACCGTTGAAGAGGCTGCACTAAGGAAATCCGTTTTCGATGAGAGCGTGATTCC
>QKGJ01000257.1 GCA_003251275.1 Ignavibacteria bacterium | reverse complement strand
AATCTCCTCACCGCGGCAAACTCACTTGGAAGAGAATCCTCCTATGAGGACAGTGTTTACAAATTTGATGATTACGACGATTTCAATGGGTTCTCCATTGAACAGGAGGCAGGCGGAACTGGGCGGAGGTTCCGCACAAAGTTTAAAGTATACTACGTGCAGCCGAATAACGTTTCTGTGTACTCTGGAAACCGCGAATTCGTGAAGCGGATGGATTTGAAAATTTGGCGAACATTCCCGGTGCCAGAACCAAATTCACGATTAGATACACTGAATGTTTCGCAGGTTCGAGGCTATTACCATTTTGACTAAGCTAATGCAAAATCATGGATGCGGGTTGGCTAACGAATTTTTCAATGCTAAAAGAATCTTTTAGGAGGTAACCTCACATGGGTGGAAAGGCTGCTTTAATTCTCGTTGTTGGTTTCAGTTTTATCTTGAGCTATATGTCGCTCAACCTTAGCACCTCAGCAACAAGCGGTGCTGATAATATGGCCCGCTACAACCAAACAACAGTTTCTCATAACATCGCAGTGGCCGGAGCAAACGTAGGGCTTGCACAGCTCTATGCAGATACCACATGGCGCGGACCAATTACACAACCGGCAGGCAACGCATTCCCTGGGACATACACAGTTCAGGCCATGCCTGCTGCAGGGGATCAGATCCTTCTTCAGAGTATTTCTCGCTACCGGATTCCGGGTTATAAGACTTTCATGGACACTGTGGAGGTATATCTGAGTCGAACTAAGAACAACAGTTTTACCCTCTACGCCTGGATGACGCAAGATGAAGGAAATGTCTATTGGATTACTGGAGACACAGTATGGGGAAGAGTCCACACAAACGGGACTTTGAAAGTAAGTGGAAGACCAGTGTTCATGGAAAAAGTAACAACCACCAAGGGTTTCAACCCAAAGGTTGGGACTTACCCCAACAACGCGATCTTCAAACAGGGGTATGAAACGGGAGTAGCGTCAATTGACTTTCCATCGGATCTTAGTGAGATTGTTGCAGCTGCGGGCACAGGTGGTCGAAATTATCTGCTTCCTGATGTCTGGGTTACATTAGATCCGGGCACTTCATCTAATAACGACGGCAAGGCCTACGTGCGAGCTAGCCAAACCGGTTCAATCATTGACTCAATCTCTCTTTCTGACCCGTCGTTTAATGGTCTGATTCTCGGTGCCGGAAATGTCCACGTCGAAGGAACAGTCGACGGAAAACTCACGGTCAGTTCTCTCACTCAGGTCACTATTGAGAATGATCTTCTTTACGAGAAAGACCCTCGGTCAACAACAAGCGACGACGTGCTGGGGCTTGTGTGTGAAACGAACGTAGTTGTCGCCGACAATGCAGCAAACAACTCGAATTGTGTTGTACAAGCCAGCGTGTTCACGAGGACAGGTTCTTTCGGCGCGGAACACTATAACACGCGGCCAGTATCCGGTGAACTCTACCTGCTCGGTTCTATGGTGCAGGAACGGCGAGGTGCAGTGGGGACGTTCTCAGGTTCGACGATCAGAAGCGGATTCTCAAAGAGATATCAATATGACACCCGACTCTCTGATCCGAATTTTCGACCACCATTTTATCCTGGATTCTATTCGAAGACACTTGCTATTAAGAACTGGTGGGAGAGCTACCGCATCGAAGGATTGGGAAATTTCTAGAGCTGGATTCATTACCGATGTCTAAAGCTCCGGGAAACATCCGGAGCTTCTCTTTTGTGGACTTATGTACCTATCTGCGTTCATGGTCATCATCACGGTGATCGTGGTGTTTGTGGTGACTCATCGCACTGTAATTCCTACTCTTTAGGACTATCTTCTTTGTAGAATTTTTCATCGCTCCTCAATAATTCTTTCTCGAACAAGCCCCCCGCTGTTTCCCCCCAACAGTGTTGTGTCAAGAAATGACCCGCAAAGTCATTGCGGGATCAAGCTGAGGATTTAAATAACAGAATACACTTCAACTCCCTAACAACACAAAGACTCCGCTATGAATCTAGGACAAATGATGCTCGTGTTGCTCGCTTTGATTCTCTTGGGTAACCTGGTGATGAACTCGAATGGGACGATTATCGAGACTAGTGATGTCATCAACACAAGTGAGATCGATATTGCCGCCGTCTCTATCGCAACCTCTCTGGTCGAGGAAGCAACAGGAAAGCTCTTTGATGAAGCGATTACAAATCCGGCATACACAGCACTCACGAATGTGAGCCAACTGTCGACTTCACTCGCAAAAGACGGTGGAGAAAAGTATCGCGACACAACAGTGGCGTTCGAAGACTTTGATGACGTTGATGACTTCAACGGATTGTTCATCGTGTATAAGAGCGATCTTCCTAGCGACTCGGCAGCAACACCGGGCGCCGATTGGGAATTCAAAGTGAAGGATATTCGGGCCAAATACTTTGTCCGTACCAAGGTTGTCTACGTCGATCCGACAAATCTCGATGGAGTTTCCAGTGTT
>QKGJ01000328.1 GCA_003251275.1 Ignavibacteria bacterium | reverse complement strand
CAGAAGGCGGGAGGTGAAATGTTGCAGATTCGGCTGCGGCGCAGCGCAGAGGCGGATGCCAGCGAAAGCGCCGAAAAAACCGCGGACGACCCCCTTGCGAAGGCAGAAGACTGAGGCTAAAAGCCCCTCCACCGGGCGATTAGCTCAGCGGTAGAGCGCTTCGTTCACATCGAAGATGTCAGCGGTTCAAATCCGTTATCGCCCACCAGAATCTTTCTTAATGGCTGCGACTTAGTGTTGCAGCCATTGTCATTTTCGAAGTGCACTTCGGTTCGCCGAACCGGAGATCCCTGAATTCAGTTCTGGACAAGGTACTTCAATGTCGAAGCCCTGCGTCTGAGGCCTAATTGGCCGCCATCATGGAAACGGGTGTTCTCGAAAAAATCACATTCAGTGATAGGAATTTATTGACGCAGAGCTTTGAACGCGCATTCATTCAAATATTAGTGATAGACACGTGATGGATTTCGATGACTGCGCGACTGGTGATGGGGATCTTTGCATTCTCGACATTTTTTCCTGGAACGCTCTTTGCACAGGAAAGGATCGATCAACTCGAAGGTCGGTTTGATGAGCGGGTCGCACCCAGATCAGAGCCCGGACCTAGCTTGCCCGCTTTTGATCCACTTTCGCCACCACCTGCGGCGGCTGCATTCACATTTAGACTGCGGGCAGTAAGGCTTGTTGGGAACTCTGTGTTCGTCACGGATGTCCTCAAGGCAGAATACGATGACCTGTTGGGCAGAAGCGTTTCCGTCGCAGACATCTTCGCAATCGCGAACCGGCTCACGAGTTACTATGGAAATCACGGATATCCACTTTCTCGCGCGATTGTTCCGGCGCAGGAAATTGGCTCGGATGGCTTGATCACCATTCAGATCGTTGAGGGATATGCCGACACCGTTCCGGTGGAAGGCGCCGCCGCGAACAATCCAATCGTTCAAGGTCATGCTCGGAAGATCGCAGGTGAGCGCCCCTTGAGTAGCAAGACACTGGAGCGAGAGCTTCTCCTGGCAGATGATCTGCCCGGGCTAAAGGTGAAGTCGGTTCTCAAAAAGTCCGATGTTGGGCTAGGTGCGACAACCGTCATTCTCGACACTCAACGGGATAAACCGTTCGAATATTCGGTAACACTCGACAACCGAGGCTCTGATGCCGTGGGTCCATGGCAACTGGATCTCAAGGCTACTGCGAACAATCTTCTGCAAGAGAACAGCGCGACGAGCGTAAGGCTGGTCAGCGCATCGCTCAGTAACGAGTTCCTCTTTGCGACGCTTGAGCACGAAGTGGTCCTGAACAGCGAGGGAACGCGCTTGCGTTTCGGGTTGAAGGCTTCGAATTCAGTTCCCGGAACCGAGATATTCGATGACATTGAATTGAGGACGGATGCGCAAACCGTTTTCATGGAACTTTCGCACCCGTTCATTCGAAGTCGGAACGCAAACCTTTATGGGCACGTGCTGTTTGAAGGACGAAATTCCCAAGCCGAAGCTCTTGGGGCGCCACTCTTCAAAGATAAGCTCCGCTCGCTGCGCTTCGGGCTGGATTTCGACAACAGTGATGCCTTTGGAGGCTTGAACACAGTCTCCGCCGAACTGAGCAAAGGTCTTCGGGGGCTAGGTGCCAATTCCAATGAAGATCCGTTGAATTCGCGCGAGTTTGGTAAGGTCGATTACGCGAAACTCACGGTTGAGGCCGCGCGCATACAGGATCTTTCCGAGGCAAGCAGCAGCCTCACAGGCTGGTCTCTGCGAGGAGCGGCATTCGGACAATTTACGAGCGATGCTCTCATGTCATCAGAGGAATGTTCGCTCGGTGGTGAAGATTTCGGTCGCGCGTTCGATTCATCGGCTCTTTCTGGGGACAGATGTTTCGCGGCCAGCCTGGAGCTACGATATCAAGCTAAACAGACGGGTATCTTTGATGCGCTGCAATATTACAGCTTCATCGATGGTGCACGAGTGTCCAACCTCGATGACAATGCTTCCGGAAACTGGGATAGTTTGTCTTCGGCGGGACTAGGAGCACGATTCAACTTCAATGAGCATTATATTGGTTCGATTGAGGTAGCCAAACAACTTCGCATCTCGACGGGAGAGAAGGATCACAACTCCCCCCGCCTATTTGTTAGCCTGACCGGAGAATTCTGATGCGTCCAACTGCCAAGAATTTGCAGACCTATTTCAAATGCTCTGTCTCCGTTCTCTCTCTCCTGGCTTCTCTTTCGGGTGCACATGCGAACCCTGAAGGGGGTACGGTCGAAGCTGGCGACGTTTCTATTTCAAGCAGTGCACCTGATACTCTGAATGTTATTCAGAAAAGCGACAAGGCGATTATCAACTGGAAGAGCTTTGACATCGGCCCCGGTGAGACCACACAATTTGTTCTGCCCCATAGCAAGTCGGTGACGCTTAATCGTGACTTCAGCGGTGACCCATCCGAAATCCTGGGTACGCTGACCTCGAACGGCCAACTCTACC
>QKGJ01000377.1 GCA_003251275.1 Ignavibacteria bacterium | reverse complement strand
GAGGATACCGTTCGCACTTCCGGCGGAACGCTTACCATTGGCAACATTCCCTTAACAAAACAGGCCGAGAAGGTTCTCAAGATCACATACCTCGAAGCCAAACTTTACAAGTCGGACGTCATCGGAACGGAGCACTTGCTTCTGTCACTCCTTCGAGACGATGATAATATCGCCGCCCAAATCCTTCACCAGTTCAATATTCACTATGACGTAGTTCGAAGCGAACTCGATAACATCATCAGTGGGAAGCCTTCTGCTCCTGCTTCCTCGGCTTCCGCCAGCCCGGAGAAGAAGCCGGAAAAATCAAAGACTCCTGTCCTCGACAATTTTGGACATGATCTGACAAAACTGGCCACAGAGGATAAGCTCGACCCGATCGTCGGACGGGCGAAGGAAATTGAACGAGTGGCGCAGGTTCTAAGCCGGCGCAAGAAGAATAATCCTGTTCTCATCGGCGAACCGGGTGTCGGCAAAACCGCGATCGCCGAAGGTCTTGCGATGCGCATCGTAGAGAAAAAGGTCTCACGGGTGCTGCACGGCAAACGGGTCGTTACTCTTGATCTCGCGGCACTTGTTGCAGGAACAAAATACCGCGGCCAGTTTGAAGAGCGCATGAAGGCAGTGATGAATGAGCTTGAAAAAGCAAAGGATGTGATCCTGTTTATCGATGAGTTGCATACGATAGTCGGTGCCGGCGGCGCTTCCGGCTCGCTGGACGCTTCCAACATGTTCAAGCCGGCTCTCGCACGCGGCGAATTGCAATGCATCGGTGCAACTACTCTCGATGAATATCGACAGTTCATCGAAAAGGACGGCGCCCTGGATAGAAGATTTCAAAAGATCATGGTGGATCCGACGACGATCGATGAGACTATCCAGATTCTGACGAACATCAAACATAAATACGAAGAGCACCATGGGGTGCGCTATAATGACAAAGCAATCGACGGGGCAGTCCGACTGAGCGACCGCTATATCACCGATCGCTATCTGCCCGACAAAGCCATCGACGTGCTGGATGAGGCTGGCTCTCGCGTTCACCTGGCCAACATTCACGTCCCAAAGGAAATCCTCGAGCTTGAAGGTGAAGTCGAGAAGATCAAGCAATCAAAAAACCAGGTGGTCAAAAATCAGAATTTCGAAGAGGCTGCTCGGCTTCGTGACCTAGAGAAGAAGTTCCTAAGCGATCTGGAAATCGCCAAACGAGAATGGGAATTGAAGTCGCAGGACACGATTCATGACGTTACGGAAGATCAAATCGCCGATGTCGTTTCGATGATGACCGGGATTCCGATGAACAAGATAGCGGAATCGGAATCGGAAAAACTGTTGAAGATGGACGTGATGCTGAAGGACCAGGTGGTGGGACAGGAAGAAGCCCTGCAAAAACTCACCAAAGCGATACGGCGAACGAGGGCGGGGTTAAAAGACCCATCCAGGCCAATTGGTTCCTTTATTTTCCTGGGTCCCACCGGAGTTGGAAAAACAGAGCTTGCAAAAGCGCTTGCCCGCTATCTCTTTGATTCCGAAGAGTCGCTGATCAGGATTGACATGAGCGAGTATATGGAGAAGTTCGCGGTTTCCAGACTTGTGGGAGCGCCCCCAGGATATGTGGGGTACGAGGAGGGTGGACAACTCACGGAAAAAGTTCGCCGCAAACCATATTCGGTCGTGTTACTCGACGAAATTGAAAAGGCGCATCCTGATGTTTTCAATATTCTCCTGCAGGTACTGGATGATGGCATACTGACCGACAGCCTCGGTCGTCGTGTCGACTTCAAGAACACTATCCTGATCATGACCTCTAATATTGGTACACGGGACCTCAAGCGCGGCGGATTTGGATTCGGCGAGGGTTCATCGAAAGACACTTACAGCGACATGAAATCGACGGTCGAAGATGCGTTGAAGCGCGTTTTCAACCCTGAATTCCTGAATCGGATCGACGAGACAATCATCTTCCACCCACTCGAGAAAGAACATATCATGGAGATTGTTACCATCCAAATGCGCGCTCTCGCAAAGCGGATGGAACACATGGGCATATCGATCGAGTTATCGAAGGGTGCAAAGGAGTTCCTTGCAGAGATGGGATACGATCCTCAATTCGGCGCCCGGCCGTTGCGGCGTGCCCTTCAGAAACACCTTGAGGACCCCGTCGCAGAGGAACTCTTGAAGGGAAAATTCCCTGAAGGAACCGTCATCAAGGTCAAAGTGAACAAGAAGACAAACGAACTCGAGTTCTCACCAGAGAAAGCAACAAAGGATGACGGGACCCAGGAAGAACAGGAAAAATCCGCCGACGTCTCGTAGAAGAGAGACTCCAACTTGAAAAAAACGGCGTGGGAACACGCCGTTTTTGTTTAGGTGTCCCCCTTTGGCTTCTGTAAGCGCGAATACCCGCCTCGGAAATAGAGGAGGGGTTTTCCCTCCCCTACATTCGCCTTCTGCACCTGACCAACGTAAATTGGATGATCGCC
>QKGJ01000038.1 GCA_003251275.1 Ignavibacteria bacterium | reverse complement strand
AGTCAGAGCGGGAAATCCCCCTCTTTGCACAGAAAATCCAAAGTCTTTGAGCCATTCCCACGGCACACCAATTGCGGTCAATGAAGTCTGAATTTGCCTTCAGCGGATACCTTGAGTGGATTTGAAGAGCGCTGACGATGGCGGTACCATACTTCCTGATCATCAACGTGGGTTCCACACTCTAATTCATCCAGGTCATCACGTCAGCATCAGATCGAAAATATATTCTCCAATCACGGCAGATCCAACCAATCCATTTTATTCCGAGCAGCAATAACTTGTGCCTTAAAGCGAGAGCCATCATGAGCGCTAGCATTTACAGTCGGTCCCTTCAATTTTGGATGACAGTCACTGTTGCTATTCTTTCCGGAATACTCGTCCCGGATGTTCTTTCGCAGGAGGCGGTAGACTTCTTCCGTCAAAACTGCATCAGTTGTCACACCATCGGCGGTGGCCGCCTGACGGGCCCCGACCTGAAGGATGTATCGAAACGTGCAGAACGGGAATGGCTCACAAAATTTATTATCGATCCGCGTGGTGTTGTTGAAAGCGGCGACAGATATGCGAATCAACTCAAAGAGGAGGCTCGCGGTGTGGTGATGCCGCCGTTTCCCGGAATGACGCCGCAGCGCGCACAGGCACTCCTTGATTTGATTGATGCAGAATCGAAACTCGAAAAATCTCAATTCCAGGGTGTCAAAATCAGTGAGCGGCCCTTTACTGCAGAGGATGTCATTCTTGGAAAGAAAATTTTCACCGGTGCTGTCAGCCTGAAAAACGGTGGAACCTCCTGCATCGCGTGCCACAGCGTGCAGGGTCTTGGGGGGTTTGGCGGCGGCGGCCTCGCACCTGATCTTACCACCGTGATGGAGCGGTATGGAGGTCGCAAAACTCTTTCGACATGGCTCACTGCACCGGCAACGCCCACCATGCAATCGTTATTCAAAGAGCACCCGATCGATGCAGAAGAGGTCCTTCCACTGGTGGCCTATTTCCAGAACACGCTGCAGCGCAATCCGGAAGATCCATCAACAGCCCGATTGAATTTTGTGCTGGTCGGTCTTGGAGGGACACTCTTGATGCTTGCCATGTTTGATATTATCTGGAATAAACGATTGAAGACTGTCCGCCGCGCCCTGGTGCGCGAAAAAAGAATGGAGGCTGTTCATGAGTGATCACCCGAAAATTCCCTGGATCAAAGATGAGGATGATGCCCAGCTTCGCAACTGGGAAGAGTTCTATCGCAATCGATGGCAGCATGACAGGGTTGTCCGCAGCACGCACGGAGTGAATTGCACCGGAAGCTGCACGTGGATGATCCATGTAAAAGACGGGATCGTGACCTGGGAAATGCAAGGACTTGACTATCCGATGCTCGAACACGGATTGCCCCCCTACGAGCCACGGGGATGCCAACGCGGGATTTCATTTTCATGGTATCTCTACAGTCCGTTACGAGTAAAGTACCCGTACATCCGCGGTGCATTGCTCGATCTGTGGCGGAAAGCCCGGGCGGAACACGAGGATCCCGTTGAGGCATGGCGCTCTCTTGTCGAAAACCCCGAAACGCGCAGCCGCTGGCAAAGAGCGCGCGGTAAAGGCGGTTTCCGGCGTGCGAGCTGGGACGAAGCGCTGGAGATTGCTGCGGCAGCAAATGTTCATACAATCAAAGAACATGGCCCTGACCGAATTGCGGGCTTTTCCCCCATCCCGGCGATGTCGATGGTAAGCTATGCATCCGGCGCACGACTAATGCAACTGCTCGGCGGTATCTCTCTCTCCTTCTATGATTGGTATTGCGATCTTCCCCCCGCTTCGCCCGAAACATGGGGCGAGCAAACAGATGTGCAGGAGTCTGCGGACTGGTATAACGCGAAGCTCCTGGCCGTGATGGGATCGAACCTGAACATGACGCGCACACCCGATTGCCACTACGCCGCGGAGGCAAGGCACAACGGAACGAAGATGTACGTCTTCTCGCCTGACTTCAGTCAGGTTGCGAAATACGCGGATCAATGGGTCTCGATCAATGCGGGGCAGGATGGTGCATGGTGGATGGCAGTCAACCATGTACTGCTCAAAGAGTTTCACCACGAACAGCAGGTGCCTTACTTCATCGACTACACAAAAAAATATACCGACGCGCCGTATCTCGTCGAACTGAAGGAAGAGAGTGGCGTCTATGAAGCCGGTCAAATGCTGCGGGCCAACAGAATCACCAAATACTCGGACGCGGAGAACGGTGATTGGAAGTTTCTCATGTGGGATGAGAAAACTAAAAGTCCGAAAATGCCGTTAGGCAGCTCCGGCTTTCGATGGGGTCAGGAAAAGGGAAAGTGGAATCTTCTGTTGAAGGATGGCGTCGATGAGACCGAGATCAATCCGCGGCTCACCTTCCTCAAGGATGGCGAGAAGACTGTCCCGATCCGTTTCGACAACTTCGGAGAAGCGTCAAGCCATACACGACACGTACCGGTGAAGATCCTTGTTGGGCATGACGGGGAGGAGATCACGGTCACGACAGTCTATGATCTTCTCATGGCTCAATACGGTGTTCCCCGGGGCTTGAAAGGTGATTACCCTATTGATTACGATAGCGAAGACAAGCCGTATACTCCTGCATGGTCTGAAAAATACACGGGCATTGCACGCAAGGATCTTCTCCAGTTCGCACGCGAGTGGGGAAGCACCGCACTCCATACGAACGGCAAATGCACGATCATTATTGGGGCAGGGATCAACCACTGGTATCATGGCAACCTCATGTACCGGGCCGGCATTCACGCGTTGATGTTCTGCGGTTGCGTCGGTGTCAACGGTGGCGGACTCGCACACTATGTCGGACAGGAAAAACTAGCACCGGGGGAGCCGTGGGGCGCAATTGCGTTTGCAAAAGATTGGTATGGACCATCGCGGCAACAGAATGCGCCGAGCTGGCACTACGTTCACACCGATCAATGGCGCTATGAAAAAGAGTTCACCGATTATCATACAGTCCCGATGCGGCAGGAAGAGGGCTCGCTTGCGCAAGGCCATACGATGGATGTGCAGGTAAAAGCTGTCCGGAACGGCTGGCTTCCCTTCTATCCTCAGTTCAGCGAAAACAGCATTCGTCTCATCCAAGACATTGAAGCGGAAGCAAAGAAAACTGGAGAGGAAATCATCAAGGAGACGGTGCGACGTCTCAAATCCCGGGACCTCAAGTTTTCTGTGGAAGACCCCGACGCTCCGGAAAACTGGCCGCGCGTCTGGTACATCTGGCGCGGGAACGCCCTGATGGCAAGCAGCAAAGGTCATGAGTATTTCCTCCGCCATTATCTTGGCACGCATGACAATGCGATCGCCGAGGATATGGCCCAGGAATCTGTCAAAGAAGTTGTCTGGCATGATAAGGTACCTCATGGAAAAATGGATCTCGTGGTTGATCTGAATTTTCGCATGGACACTTCCGCCTTGTATTCTGACATCGTGCTACCGGCGGCAACCTGGTATGAGAAATCAGATCTGAATTCCACGGATATGCATAGCTTTATTCATCCACTCTCGGCTGCTGTGCCCCCCTGCTGGGAGTCGAAAAGCGATTGGGATATTTTCAAAGCGATTGCCAAGAAGTTCTCAGCGTTGGCTGAGCTGCATTTTCCAACACCGGTAAGAGATATCGTCACGACACCACTGGCTCATGATTCCGCTGCGGAAATCGCCCAGCCGGCGATCAAGAACTGGATCGACGGCGAAGTAGAAGCGGTTCCCGGAAAGACAATGCCCCAGTTATCGGTTGTCATGCGCGACTACAAAAATGTGTACAACCAGTACGTCTCGCTTGGACCCCTTGTCCGACAGAACGGTCTCGGTGCACATGGTACCAAGTACGCTATCGACGACTTCTACGATCAAATGCTCATCACCGGTCCAACAGTAACTTTCGACGGGGTAAAGTATCCATCGCTCGTGAAGGACGTGCATGTATGTGATGCGATTCTCCACCTTGCTACAGTCACCAACGGAGAGTTGGCCTACCGATCCTACAAGAACATGGAGGAAAAAGTCGGGCTGCCGTTGGTACAGCTGGCGGAAAAAAACCGGGGTCGACGTCTTAACTATCGCGATCTCCAGGGACAACCGGTGCGCCTTCTCAACAGTCCGATGTGGTCAGGTCTAACGGAAAACGGACGGGCTTATTCGCCGTTTACCTATAACGTTGAGGCAAATGTCCCATGGCGCACGCTGACCGGACGGCAACATTTCTATCTCGATCATCCTGCATACATTCAATTCGGAGAGCACCTTCCGACCTATAAACCAAAACCGGGAGCGACCGAGTATGCCGATCTTCGTTTTTCGACCAACGGTGGAAAGACGAAGATGTTGAACTACCTCACGCCTCACGGTAAGTGGCATATCCACTCGACGTATGGTGACAATCAACGTATGACAACGCTTTCTCGAGGGATCGAACCTTTCTGGATTAATGACAAAGACGCTGCAGATCTCGGTGTGAACGATAATGACTGGGTGGAAGTGTACAACGATCACGGCGTTGTAGTTACGCGTGCAGCAGTGAGCGCCCGGATTCCAAGGGGAATTTGCATCATCTACCATTCTCCGGAGAGAACGTACTCGGTCCCGAAATCTCCGATGCGGAATAATCGCCGGGCAGGTGGCCACAATAGTCTCACACGGACACGATTGAAGCCAAATCTTATGATAGGCGGTTACGGTCAGTTCACCTATCATTTCAACTATTGGGGACCGACCGGTTCGAACCGCGATACGCACATCTTAGTGCGAAAACTTCCCGAACTCATCTGGTAGGAGGACACAAATGAACGTACGATCCCAAATATCGATGGTCTTCCACCTGGATAAATGCATCGGTTGCCACACATGCAGCATCGCGTGCAAGAACATCTGGACGGACCGAAAGGGAACAGAGTACATGTGGTGGAACAACGTGGAGACAAAGCCGGGCACCGGCTTTCCGACCAAATGGGAGGATCAGGGAAAATATCGGGGTGGCTGGGAACTCAAAGATGGAAAGGTGCAGCTGAAATCAACGAGCAAGGCAAAGACCATCACCAACATCTTCCACAATCCATCCATGCCGAGCATGGATGATTATTACGAGCCGTGGACATACAAGTACGATGAGTTACTCAATGCACCCGAGGGCTCTGACCAACCGACGGCTCGCCCGATCTCCATGGTTACCGGCGAATACATCAATGTCGAAGCGGGCCCGAACTGGGACGATGATTTGGGTGGTTCCCCCGTGTACGCGGAAAACGACCCAAACCTGCAGGGACTTACCGAAGAACAGCGGATGCAGCTTTCGGCTATTGAGCGTCTCGTGTTCTTCTATTTCCCACGCATCTGCAATCATTGCCTGAACCCCAGTTGCGTTGCTGCATGTCCATCAGGAGCGCTCTATAAACGCGGTGAGGATGGAATTGTCTTGATCGATCAGAAGCGATGTCGCGGCTGGAGAGCTTGCGTTGCGGCGTGCCCGTACAAGAAAACCTTTTACAATTGGTCGACCGGGAAATCGGAGAAATGCATCCTTTGTTACCCCAGGCTGGAAACCGGACAAGCGCCTGCGTGTTTTCATTCTTGCGTTGGCCGGATCCGCTATCTCGGCGTTCTTCTCTACGACGCTGACCGCATTGAGGAGGTAGCAAAGCTGCCTGATGATCAGCTTATCGATGGTCACCGCTCGATCGTTCTCAATCCCCATGATCCGAACGTAATTGCTGCGGCACGGCAAAACGGAATTCATGATTCGGTCATCGAGTCGGCACAAGCATC
The DNA here is from genome assembly GCA_003251275.1 of Ignavibacteria bacterium. Taxonomy (GTDB): domain Bacteria; phylum Bacteroidota; class Ignavibacteria; order UBA10030; family UBA6906; genus SZUA-287. The sequence continues at coordinate 26,972 of QKGJ01000038.1, read as the reverse complement.
TCCAGTGTACAAATTTGTAAAGGATTGGAAGATCGCTCTTCCTCCACATATTGAATTCCGAACGATGCCCATGCTGTACTACGTGCCGCCGATGTCTCCGGTTATGTCAAACCGCAATGACGATACGGTCAGCAGCGTGTCGGATGAGTTCTTCCATGATATCGAGCAGGCGAGGGTGCCAATGCAATTCCTCGCCAACCTCTTCGGCGCGGGCCACCAGGGAAAGGTGATATACGCGTTGAAAAAACAAAAAGCGGTACGCACGTATCGCCGTGCAGTGACCGTCGGCGATATCACGATGGATGTCGCCGAACGAATGCTGCGCGAAGCGGACTGCACGGTCGAACAGGCCGAAGTAATATATCAGCTCACCTCGCTCTGTACGTTTGAAGATCGGTTCGTCATTCCCCCGATGCATCGGGAGGAAGCCATCGAAATGATGCGCGACCCGGCGGAGCATAAATCGTCGGTTGGATTCGGCTTTACGGAATCACCGGAGCGAGGACTCTAATGAAGGAGTATGCTGAGGCTTTTGATGCATTGTCAAGGCTGCTGGTATACCCTTCCGGGAATTATCATCAACAGTTGGATCAATGCAGCAAGGCTGTCGCTGCACTCAAGGACGTTCCGTCGGAGATCGGGAAGAAGATTCAGGAATTTGCAAACGCGACACAAGACCTCACCACCGCTGAACTCGAAGAGCTTTATACCAGGACTTTTGACATCAATCCAATTAGTAGTCTTGAGGTCGGATGGCATCTCCATGGCGAGACTTATGAACGCGGAGCATTTCTCGTATCCATGCGCAGTCTGCTGTACCGTTTGCACATTGAGGAGTCGACTGAACTACCTGACCATCTCTCTCATGTCCTCCAGGCGCTCGCGAGAATGGATCCCCTTGAGGGAAGCAGCTTCATCTCGAACAAGGTCCTGAAAGCTCTCGACAAGATGCTCGAGGGGTTTGCTGACCATTCAAGTCCCTACGAAAAAATTCTCTCCGCTCTCAAGGAACTACTGACTCATTATGCATCATCATATGCAGGAGTATAACAATGATTAGTACCGGACCATTTTTCCTTGATCAGATTTTTTTCATTGTGTTCCCCTACGTCGCGGTTATCATCTTTCTCCTTGTCTCGATCCGCCGCTATCGTACCGAGGCGTTTACCTTCTCATCGCTGTCGTCACAGTTTCTTGAAAACCAGCATCATTTCTGGGGATTGGTTCCGTTTCATTTCGGGATTATTACCGTGCTGGCGGGACATTTGATTGCGTTTCTTATTCCGCGAGAAGTGTTGGCATGGAACAGTCATCCGTTGCGGCTCTATATCCTTGAGGGGAGCGCTTTTGTAGCGGCACTTCTCACCATGGTGGGACTCGTTTCGATTATCACACGGCGCCTCACGGACCCGAAGGTAAAAAAGGTAACAAGCTGGGCTGACTGGATCGTGTTTGCCAGTTTTGTCATCCAGATACTGAGTGGACTGTACGTCGCGGTGTTCCACAGCTGGGGATCATCCTGGTTTGCCTCGCTTGCAACTCCCTATCTCTGGTCTCTGGTGACGCTCAATCCGGACATTAAGTTTGTCACGGCGATGCCTTGGATGGTGAAGCTTCATATCGTGAGCGCTTGGCTCATGATCGCCTTCGCGCCATTCACCCGGCTTGTGCATATTCTGGTTGTCCCGAATCCTTACCTCTGGCGCAAGCCGCAGGTGGTTCGCTGGTATGCTGCATGGAAATCCCTGCGAAAAGTTTGATCGATCCATGTCCAACATTGACCAGGCCTAACAAATGACTGAAGACAAAAGAGCTCCGATCGTTCTCACAATGAACACGCTTGCGTTCACGGTCTGCTTTGCAGTATGGACGATGAACGGCGTGCTCGTTACCTTCCTGGTGGAAAGAGGAATCTTCCACTGGGACAAAGCGCAAATTGGGTGGCTCATCGGAATCCCGGTTCTCACCGGGTCACTGATGCGCCTTCCTCTCGGCGTCCTCACAGATAAGTATGGGGGGCGAATAGTCTTCACTCTGCTTCTTCTCTTTTCCGCCATTCCAACATTTCTACTGGGTTATGCAAACACCTACGAACACTTTCTCTGGGGGAGCCTGGGATTCGGGCTTTCGGGAGCGTCGTTCGCAGTTGGGATTGCGTTCACATCCCTCTGGTTCAAGAAAGAACGCCAAGGAACGGCGCTTGGAATTTTCGGGGCCGGCAACGCAGGGTCGGCAATCACCAGTATTGGCGCGCCCTGGCTCCTCCTCTCCCTCACCAACCGCGGCGAGAATCTCGATGGGTGGCGCATGCTGCCACAGATCTATGCAGGAGCTCTTGTTGTAATGGCAGTCTTCTTTTTCATGTTCACAAGTTCCAAGAAAGTCGAACACGGAAAAGAGATGACCCTGAAGCAACGCCTGGAGCCTCTCAAGTACATGCGTGTGTGGCGCTTCGGAATGTATTACTTCGTCGTGTTTGGAGGTTTTGTCGCACTTGCCCAATGGCTCATCCCCTACTACGTCAGCGCGTACGGCATGACGATCGCCCTTGCGGGATTGATGGCCAGTATTTTCAGTTTTCCATCAGGTGTTATTCGCGCCCTTGGTGGGTGGCTCTCGGACAAGTATGGTGCCCGCGCGGTAATGTACTGGGTGTTCGGGCTCTGCCTGGTGTGCTTCATACTCCTTTGCGTTCCCCGCATGGATATCGAGTCGCCGGGCCAAGGTGTTATGGCGGACAAAGGAGGTGAAGTCACGGAGGTCACACCTGACGCAGTCGTCGTCTCGGGACAGAGATACGAATTGTTAACGAAACCGGAAATGAGGCCACGCATGATGGATGAGGGAACACTCGTGTGGCCCACATTCACTTTTTGGCAAGAGCCCGCGGTGACTGTCGGCGAAACGGTTGGCAAGAAACATCTTCTCGCACGGGGAGTGACGCATATTTATTTCCAAGCCAATGTCTGGATTTTCACCGCACTGGTCTTCATGGTGGGGATCATGATGGGGATTGGCAAGGCCGGGGTCTATAAGTTTATTCCTGAATACTACCCGAAGGAAGTCGGCGTGGTGGGAGGGATTGTCGGCGTGATCGGAGGCCTCGGCGGATTCGTCTGCCCGATCATCTTTGGCTATCTGCTCAAAGCCACGGGTATCTGGACCACGGCGTGGATGTTTTTCTTCGTTATCACGTTCGCCAGTCATTTGTGGCTGCACATGACGGTGCGAAGGATTATGAGAGAGCAAGCTCCCGTCCTTTCACGCCAGATCGAGGACAAACGGCCGCTCGAAGAAATGGCCGACGAAGTTCCGTTGCATGCCCTGCACCCTACCATCAAGAAAGGCTCTTAAATGAAAACCCCGTCGGGCACATGGCTGGAAACATGGACTCCGGAAGATAGTACCTTCTGGCAGCAAACAGGCAGCAAGATCGCCTGGCGGACGTTGACAATTACGACGATCTCTCTGGTCCTGTCGTTCGCAACGTGGTTCATGATCAGTGCGATCGTGGTCCGCCTGCCACAGATCGGATTCAAGTTCGATACGATGCAATTGTTCTGGCTGGCGGCAATGCCCGGCCTCGCCGGAGGGACACTGAGGATTCTCCACACGTTCCTTATCCCAATTTTCGGAACACGATCTGTCATTACATTCTCCACCCTCCTGAAACTAATTCCGTGCATCGGGATTGGCATCGCAGTGATGAACCCGGAGACTCCCTTCTGGATTTTCATGATCCTTGCCTTCTCGGCCGGATTTGGTGGTGGAGATTTTTCGTCGTACATGCCGAGTACGAGTATCTTCTTTCCAAAACGACTCCAGGGGACTGCACTTGGAATACAGGCTGGTATCGGGAACTTTGGCGTGAGTCTCACGCAATTCGTAACACCGTGGATAATCGGCATTGGTGCATTTGGCGCTTCACAGACCCTTGTGAAAGGGGGCGTCACCTCCTCCGTCTGGCTGCAGAACGCGGCGTTCTGTTATGTGCCGGTTTTGGTGATCATGGGAATAGTGGGATGGATGTATCTGAGAAGTGTGCCGGTTCGGGCGTCATTCCGCGAACAGCTGGATATCTTCAAGAACAAGCATACGTGGTTTTGCACAATAACGTATGTGATGACGTTCGGTTCCTTTGCAGGATTTGCAGCGGCGTTTCCGCTCCTCATCAAAACACTGTACGGGAGTTTTCCCAATGCGCCTGATCCGTTAACCTACGCCTTCCTTGGTCCGCTTGTGGGATCGCTTTCACGGGTTGCCGCCGGACCTTTCGCCGACAAGTACGGCGGGGGAATCATCACACATTTAGTGGGCCTTGGGCTGATTGTTTCGGTCGCATTCATGTCGTTCGCGGGTTTGCTCGCGCCAACTTCGCTGGATCAGTTTCCACTGTTTGTCGGGGTTATGCTGTTCATTTTTCTCCTGACGGGTATCGGGAATGCCTCCACGTTCAGACAGTTCCCCATTATTTTCTCGCATTCCGCCAGACAGGGAGCGGGCGTGATTGGTTGGACGGCTGCGATCGCGGCATACGGACCTTTTATCTTTGCAACCTTGATCGGTACCGTGATCACCAGTTACGGATCGCCAATCATATTTTTTATCGGCATTGGCGTGTACTACGTAATTGCCACCGGCATTAATTGGTGGTACTACACTCGCAAAGGATGTGAGAAACCAAGCTGATAATCATGCGACTTATGGTCTGCCTTATAGTTTGATGGAGCAATGTCACAACAATGAACTGGTTCGGTAATCGTCTGGTGACTGTGGTACTCACGGTTGCTGTTCTCATGGCAGCGAGCGTGTTCGTCACTTCCTTTACCAACAATATCAAACTCCCGGATAATAATCAGGGCTACGAGCCTGTACAGCCCATCGCCTACTCACATCGGCTGCATGCCGGAGAGTTGGGGATCGCCTGTCTCCACTGTCATCACGGTGCGGAACGGAGCAAGTCCGCGGGCATCCCCTCGGCAAACGTCTGCATGAACTGCCATGCGCGTCTCACTGCGCCATGGGTAAATGTGAAGGCAGAAGATGATCTTGCCACAAAGGAAAAGCGGAAGCCCCGATTGATCATCTCCCCGGAGTTGAAGAAAATGTATGACCGCATCGGCCTTGATGATAACCTCCGCCCCGATTCCACAAAGACGCCACTGCCATTGACGTGGATGAAGGTTCACAACCTTCCAGGCTTTGTCTCTTTCAATCACAGCGCTCATGTTCGATCCGGGGTTCAGTGCCAAACATGTCATGGCGCTGTCGAGACGATGGAACGAGTCCGCCAGGTATCGGACCTCTCGATGGGATGGTGTGTGAATTGTCATCGCGATGCAAACAGGAATGGTATCAACGGCACACCGCGGAACGCCTCGACCAATTGTATCGTCTGTCATCACTAAGGTGGAAATGCGCATCGCCAGCAAAATGAAGAAGGTTACATGAGTCACGAACATCATCCGAAAGACGAAGAACTCCAGACGGGAAGCGGCGTCGGCCGGCGCGATTTTCTTCGTCTCGCAGGGTTTTCCTTTGCCGGGGCGTTTCTCGCCGGGTGTCAGCAGGGAAAGATAGAAAAAGCAATTCCGTTTCTGATCCAACCGGAAGAAGTGACGCCGGGATTGGCGTATTGGTACTCAACTACCTGCACCGGTTGTTCTGCCGGGTGCGGCGTTCTGGCAAAGAACCGGGATGGGCGTCCAATCAAACTGGAGGGCAATCCCGATCACCCGATTTCCAAAGGGGGACTCTGTGCCGTCGGTCAGGCATCCATTCTTTCTCTGTACGACTCTCATCGGCTCAAGGGTCCATTGCTTTCCGGCAAAGAGGCAACATGGAATGAGATCGATGCGCAGGTAACGTCAGTATTGAGCCGGATCAGACAAACGGGTGGACGTATCCGGTTGCTCACGGGAACGATCACAAGCCCGACCACCCGCGCCGTGATCGCAAAGTTTTTTTCCCGCTATCCCAACGCCAAACATGTCGAGTACGAGGCGATTTCCTGCTCCGCGATTCTCGACGCACATGAAATCACCCATGGCCGTCGGATTCTTCCGCGGTACCATTTCGACCGGGCTCAAACGATCTTCAGTGTTGATGCGGATTTTCTCGGGACATGGATTTCTCCGGTGGAGTACACTGCCGGCTTCCGGGCAGGACGAACTCTGGAAGGAACGCCGCCGAAGTTCTCTCACCACACACAAATCGAGTCACAATTGTCGTTGACGGGAAGTAACGCCGATGAACGAATTGCGGTTTCCCCCGCCGAGTATGAAGGGATCCTCTCCCAGCTCGCAATACTTATCGGGGAAAAAGGTGGGCGACAGACAGGCCTCACGTCGAAGATCAACCCTGAGATGGAGCGACGTGTTCAACGCATTGCCGACCGATTATGGCAGACACGGGGACGATCTCTTGTGGTCTGTGGGGTGAATGATCTCCGACTCCAGTTGCTTGCCAACTTCGCCAACCATCTTCTTGACGGATATGGAAACACTGTGGACGTGCAAACACCTTCGTTCCAGACTAACCCGAATGACGCCGCCCTTCAGGATGTCCTGCACGAAATCAAGGCTGGTGACGTGGGCGCGTTGTTTATTGCGGGAGGCAATCCCGTGTATGATCTTCCGGAGGGGGAGACACTCGGGGCAAACATGCGAAAGATTCCCCTGGTGGTAAGTTTTGCGGAACGAATGGACGAGACAGCTTCCGCGGCAACAATGGTATGTCCGACTCCGCATTTTCTCGAAACGTGGAATGACACAGAGCCGGTGCATGGCGCTGTCTCCCTGACACAGCCGACCATCCCGCCACTGATGAAGACCCGATCATTTATCGAGAGCCTCAGTGCCTGGATGGGTGAATCTCAAACTGCGTATGACCTGATCCGCGCAGAATGGCGCTCGACGGTTTTTCAACGACAGTCATCGAAAAAGACTTTTGATGAGTTCTGGAACGACACCCTGCTGAAAGGTTTCGTCACCGTTTCGGCGCCGACTTTTTCTCAATCTGCATTTGATCTTCCGTCGTTCACATCGTCCTTAAACAAAACGGATGTACCAAAGGACGATGGGTCAATGATGTTGGTGTTGCATGCTTCGCCTACAATGATGGACGGTCGGAACGCTCACAACGCCTGGCTGCAAGAACTTCCGGACCCCGTGACCAAAACTGTCTGGGATAATCACGCTTCCCTTTCCCGGAATACCGCTGAGAAGTATGGACTGGCGGAGGGTGATATTGTGAAGCTCGAAGTCCAGAATGGCGGTGACGTTGAGTTGCCGGTTCATATTCAGCCCGGCCAGCATGATGCCGTCATCGCGGTCGCACTCGGCTACGGTCGCAAAGGAACGGATCGGTTCACGAACATAGGCCCTGACTGGATACAGGCCAGGCCCACTGTTCCCCCGGGTGCTCTTGTGGGGAAAAACATGGCACCGTTTGTCGGCCACGCCAATACATTGTTGACGTACATAACCAACAGTGTCACCATTTCAAGAACCGGGCGTTCCTATTCACTCGTCGCGTCGCAGGAGTATAACTCGCTGCGAGATCCAAATCTTCTTGGAGAACCGACCGGTGAACGGCGACCGATTGTGCAGGAAGCAACGCTCGCAGCCTTCTCTCTTGATCCATCGGCGGGAAGTTTTCGCAAGCCTCACCTGGAAACAATGTGGCCAGAGGACCACAAGTACACAGGCCATCGGTGGGGAATGGCAATCGATTTGAATGCATGCACCGGATGTTCGGCATGTGTGGTAGGCTGTCAGGTAGAAAACAATATTCCCGTGGTTGGCAAGGACGAGATGCGCCGGAACCGCGACCTGACATGGATTCGGATTGACCGGTATTATGATGAAAACAACGACGGCAGTTTCTCCGTGTCCCACCAGCCAATGATGTGTCAGCACTGCGGAAACGCGCCTTGTGAAACGGTATGTCCGGTGCTCGCAACGGTGCATAACGATGAAGGGCTGAATCAGCAGGTCTACAATCGGTGCGTCGGCACCCGGTACTGCGCGAACAACTGTCCCTACAAGATCCGCCGGTTCAACTGGTTCGAGTATAAGCGCGGTGATGAGATGCAAAAGATGGTGCTCAATCCAGACGTCACCGTGCGCGACAGGGGCGTTATGGAAAAATGTTCCTTCTGCATCCAGCGGATCGAGCTGGCAAAAATCGAAGCAAGAAACAGCGGCACACGGTTGAAGGATGGTGATATCCAGCCTGCGTGTGCGCAGTCGTGCCCCGCACAGGCGATTGTTTTTGGAGATATGAATGACCCGGAGAGCAAAGTATCGAAGCGTATGAAGAACCCACGATTCTATAAAGTTCTGGAGGAAATCGGCGTTCGACCATCGGTCGGATATATGACGTTGATCCATGATCGCCCGGATGACAAGGAGAAACAACATCATGGCTGAGGTGTATTCCACACTCCGTACTCCGCTCGTCCTGGACAACAAGTCGTATAGCGACATCACCAGGGATGTCTGCGAAACACTCGACCACCGACCCTCAACCGCGTGGTGGGCCGCGTTCATTGTTTCTTTCTCCCTTTTGGTTATCGGCGCGGTTGCCATCGCGTATCAAATCGCGACCGGAGTCGGGGTTTGGGGATTGAACAACACTATTGGCTGGGCTTTTGACATCACCAACTTTGTTTTCTGGATCGGTATCGGCCACGCCGGAACGCTCATTTCTGCAATTCTTTTTCTCTTCAGACAGAAATGGAGAACCTCCGTCAACCGGTCGGCAGAGGCGATGACCATCTTCGCGGTCATCTGCGCAGGGATCTTCCCGATCATTCACACAGGAAGGCCGTGGTTTGCGTTCTGGCTTATTCCTTATCCGAATTTCCGGGGGCCGCTCTGGATCAACTTCCGTTCACCGCTCGTGTGGGACATGTTTGCGATCAGCTGTTACTTCACTATTTCGTTTGTCTTCTGGTTTACCGGACTTGTTCCGGATCTGGCGACCCTGCGTGATCGGGCAACTTCGAAAATCAAAAAGAAGATTTATGGCTTTCTCAGTTTCGGTTGGGACGGCTCCAATCGGACATGGCATAGGTACGAAAAAGTGTACCTGCTCCTGGCAGGCCTGGCAACGCCGTTGGTGGTGTCTGTTCATACCATTGTCAGCTGGGACTTTGCGACTTCCGTAATTCCGGGATGGCACACCACCATCCTCCCACCATACTTTGTCGCTGGCGCGGTGTTCTCAGGATTTGCCATGGTTTTGACCCTGATGCTCATCGTCCGACGTGTTCTCCATTTTGAATCGTACATCACTCTCCACCACATCGAACAAATGTGCAAGGTGATCATCGCGACCGGAGGAATTGTCGGGCTGGCATACGCCACCGAACTCTTCGTGGCGTATTACTCGGGGAATGAATACGAACGTTTTGCCTTCATCAACCGGGCGCTCGGACCGTATGGCTGGACATACTGGATCATGGTGTCGTGTAATATTCTGGCGCCGCAACTGTTCTGGTTCAAGAAGCTCCGAAGGAACGTTGCAGTCGTCTTCGTCGTCTCCATCATTATCAATGTGGGGATGTGGTTCGAACGGTTCGTCATCATTATGACGTCGCTGACACGCGACTTTCTTCCAGCGAGCTGGTCGGCGTTCACACCCACAATCATTGACATCGCGACATTGGTTGGGAGCTTTGGTTTGTTTTTCACCCTCTTCCTCCTCTTCTCCCGACTCCTTCCGATGATTTCCATCGGTGAAGTCAAGAACGTTCTCCACTACGCGAACAATGGAAAGGGGGATAAGAAATGAGTCGCCGATTGTTGGTCAATGTTTTTCAAAGTGATCAGGATATTCTCAACGCGACAAAAGCTGCCCGAGAAAACGGGTACACCATCGTCGATGCCTACACTCCCTATGCGGTCCACGGTCTCGATAAGGCAATGGGGATTCGTCCAACGCGCATTGGATGGATTTGTCTTGGACTCGGTTTGCTCGGCGCGGCGGCAAAGCTGTGGTTCCAGATCTGGACCTCTGCGTTTGACTGGCCGGTAAATGTCGGGGGAAAACCTCTGACCTCCCTGCCGGCATTCGTTCCAGTGACATTTGAAGTCACTGTTCTCTTTGCAGGAGTTGGTACGGTGGTTGCGTTCTTCCTCGTAAGCAGACTTCTTCCCGGAAAAAGGCCAAAGGTAGTGTACGAAGGCGTCACGAACGATAAATTTGTCCTTGTCCTCGCGGAGGAGGACGCTTCATTTGATGTCGAGAAAGTGGAAAAATTGTTTGCTCCATTTCACATGGTGAAAATGGAAGAACGAGTTGAGGAGGATTAATTCATGACACGAAATCTGCTGAATAGTATTTTGCTCCTGATTCTCCTCGTCTTGGTCGGAACTATATTTTTTGTTCGTCGGCAGTTTACTGTCCCGAACATAGAACTGCTTCCGGGTATGGTGCATTCCGATGCATACGGATCGCAGTCAGCGAGTCCGATCTTCCCCGACGGCAAGATCCTGCAACCCCCTGCGGAAGGAACCGTCGTCCGAAATTTTGATCCGTTCCCGTACAAGCCAACCCTGGAAGACGCCATTCGTGCTGGCAACGAGCTTCGCAGCCCACTGGATCCAAAGGACAGTCTGAGCGATCTTCGTCGGGGGTCGGTCGTGTTTGCTCATGTTTGCTCTCCTTGTCATGGAGCTGGCGGGACTGGTGATGGAACAATCCCGAAACATGGTTTCCCTCCGCCTCCCTCATTGTTTGCACAGAATGCAGTCAACATGAAAGGCGGACAAATCTATCACATCATTACCTACGGTCAGCGGAACATGCCCTCGTTCGCAAGCCAGGTGGTACGCGCGGATCGGTGGCGCGTCGCGGCATACATACGCTCCCTTCAGCAACAACCCATTCAGTCGACGGTTGCAGTCAAATGATTATGAATCTCCATAAATCGGAAGATGTTCTTGCAGGAATTCCACGCCTTCGGAGAAATCTGGCTCTGGTTATGGCACTTGGCGCTATTACTGCATCGATCGGTGCATTCGTCGCGCCTGAGAGAGCATGGCCGAATATCCTGCTCGCGAGTTTCTATCTTCTCAGCCTCGGCCTTGCCGGCGTTCTTTTTATTGCGCTTCAGTATGTTTCGAATGCCGGCTGGAGTGTCGCCATTCGTCGCGCTCCGGAAGCATTGGCAGGAATACTCCCCATCGCTTCTCTCCTTATGGTGATTACCCTTCTGGGCATTCCAAGCTTGTACGAGTGGAGTCACGCTGACGCAGTCTCAGGCAATCATCTTCTCCAGGCAAAAGCGGGATGGCTGAACGTTCCCTTTTTTGTCATTCGTACGATCCTTTACCTTAGTGTCTGGTTTGTCTTTGCCTTTTACCTCCGCAAGTTTTCCCGTCAGCAGGATGCAACAGGTGACGTTTCTCTTACCCGAAAAAACAAAAAGTTATCGGGCGGATTTCTCGTTGTCATCGCGTTGACCTTTACGCTCGCGAGCATGGACTGGATCATGTCGCTGGAGCCGGAATGGTATAGCACTATTTTTGGCATGTATAACCTGAGCGGAATGCTCTTGAACGGGCTCGCAGCCATCGCCGTAGTCGTTATCATCCTGCGGCGCACAGGCCCGCTTCGAACGGTCGTCACTGACTCGCACCTGCATGATCTGGGAAAGCTTATCTTTGCATTCAGTACGTTCTGGATGTATATTTGGTTCAGCCAGTATATTCTCATCTGGTACGCCAACATTCCCGAAGAAGTTGTCTATTTCGTCAATCGTGAAAAAGGAAGCTGGACGATTTTTGCAGGCCTCAATGTGGTGTTCAACTGGTTGATCCCGTTTGTCGTCCTTCTTTCCCAGTGGAGCAAGAAGAATGAAGGCCTTCTTCTGAAGGTGTGTGTGATTATCATGATTGGCCATTGGATCGATTTGTATTGGATGATCCTTCCGCCGTTTTTGAAAACCGGACCGGAAGTGAGCCTTTGGGAGATCGGTCCGTTTGCAGGGATGATAGCGTTATTCTTTCTTGGAACATTCAAAGCATTTGCACAGGCAAACCCCGTCCCACTCAAAGACCCGCTCCTGGTGGAAAGCATCCACCATCACTCGTAAACGATAGGACAACAATGAAACCGACAGATATATTGAAGGATGAGCACCGCTCAATCGAACGCATGTTGATTTTACTTGAAAACGCCGCAAGCCGACTTCACCGCGGAGAAGATGTTCACCCCGATGTGTTTCGCAACGGCATTCGTTTCATCAGGGAATTTGCCGACGGGTGTCATCATCAGAAGGAAGAAAAGCTGCTATTCCCGGCGATGGTGCAAAAGGGATTCTCACAGGAGTCCGGACCCATTGGCGTTATGCTGCATGAGCACGACCTGGGGAGACAGGAAGTCGCTGCAATGAATGCCGCTCTTGAGCGATTCGCGAAAGGCGATCCTGCGGGGAGACCGGCGCTCGTTAAACATACTCAGTCTTTCATCGGCTTGCTTCGCAGCCACATTATGAAAGAAGACAATATTCTCTTTGCAATGGCAGACCAGCATCTTTCCACCGACGAAGCGGCAGCATTGTTGAAGGACTTTCAAGCGGAAGAGGCAAAAAGTGCGGCATGCTCGACCAAACAGCAGCTCATCGAGCTCCTTGCGAACATGGAAAAAGATGAAGTAGCTCCGAAAGCAGCTGGTTCAAAGCCAATCCAGTTAATGGCATTAGCATTGATGGTATTCTCCTTTCTGATCGGAGAACAATTAAACGCTCAAGACCAGGCACCTCTTATTAAGATTACCGGCAATGTTCGTGTCCGGAACGAAGTGGACATGCGCGATTTCAATCAACGGACTCCGTCAAACACCTTCACGCTGCTGAGAACGCGTCTTGGAGTTCAGGCGCAACCGCTCGAAGATGTTCTCGTGTTTATTCAGGCACAGGATTCGCGTGTCTTCGGGTCAGAAAAGGACGCGGGCGGTTCCTTTAACACCCTTGCTGATACGAAAAACCTGGACATGCACCAGGCATTCGTGGAAGTAAAGAAACTTTTCGCGGACGAGATTTCCCTCCGCCTTGGACGGATGGAACTGGCCTACAGTAACGAGCGCTTGCTGGGCGCCGTAGGGTGGAACAACGTGAGCCGTTCATTTGACGGCGGTGTGATTCGCTTTGACTGGCCGGGAATAACAATCGATGCGCTTGCGATGAACGTGGGCGAAACACAAATATACCCTGTCGTTGCCACGCCGCCTTCTGTTCGTTCGATGTATGATGCTGGGTATGATTTCTACGGGGCCTACGGGAAGGTTAAAGGAATCGAGAACCATACCATCGACCCGTACTTCCTTTATCAGGTGAACAGGGATACCACCGGTTCGGGGAAAACAAACCTCAAACGATCCACGGTCGGCTCATATGTGAAGGGAAAAGCAAACGCCCTCGATTATGAAGCTGAGGTCGCATACCAGGGAGGAACACGCCAGGGAGTGGACATTTCTGCTTATCTCCTATCCGGGGCACTCGGGTATTCTTTTTCGGATTGCGCGCTGAGCCGTGTTTCGCTGGGATATGAACTCTTGTCCGGCACTCCCACCGGTGATGCAAAGTTCAAGACCTTCGACCCGACATTCCACACTGGACATAAGTTCTACGGATTCATGGACTACTTTGTCAATATCCCCGCAAACACATCGAACCGTGGTCTTGCAGATCTGATCGCACGCGCGACCATCTCCCTCTCGGAAAAGACGACAGCAAATGTCTGGTTGCATCATTTTTCGCTTGCGCAAAGCGTTCTCAATGAGAAAACGCTTGGCCAAGAGATTGACATTGTCGTCCAGTATCGCCACAATAAGAACATCTCGTTCGAAATCGGCACGTCCGCTTTTCTCCCTGATGATTTGATGCGACAGGCATTTAATGCCAGTGATGTAGCGCTCTGGGGGTATTTGCAGACTTCGGTTTCCTTCTAGGGAAAACCCGTATCTTACCTTGAACGTCGGCGAAGAACGCCGGGAGGATGTTATGTCGCCCATTCCAAAAAAATTTCAAGAATTCCAGGAGACTTATCCCCGGGTGGCCAAGGCCTACGAGGAGCTTGGCGCTGCCGTTCATGCTGCCGGTCCGCTGAATGAGAAAACCAGATCGTTGATAAAACTCGGCATTTCGGTTGGCGCCCGGCTTGAAGGTGCTGTTCATTCCCACGTCCGAAAAGCATTGAACGCGGGAGCCACCGCAGGGGAGATCCGTCAGGTAGCGCTATTGTCACTCCCAACCATCGGACTTCCCTCGATGATGGCTGCACTCAGCTGGGTGGATGATGTACTCTCAAAGGAACAGTGATGGTTATCGCCAGACCCTCCCGGCTCCTCGACAACTTTGGCCGCCAGCATACCTACCTGAGAATTTCCATAACGGATCGGTGTAACCTCCGCTGCCGCTACTGCATGCCTCCGGGGGGAATCGAACTCGGTCCCAAATCTTCCCTCCTTTCCTTCGATGAAATACTAACGCTTGCAAAACTCTTTGTCGACCTTGGGGTAAAAAAGATCCGGATGACCGGCGGAGAACCTCTCGTCCGCAAGGGTGTCGAGGACCTTTGCTCGCAGCTCGCCGGCATTCCGGGATTGGAGACGCTTGCTCTCTCAACAAACGGTGTATTGTTGACAGACAAAGCAAGAGTACTCAAAGCCGCTGGAGTGAACCACGTGAACATCAGCCTTGATACACTGAAGCCCGAACGCTTCGAGCGCATCGCACTTCGCTCGCTCTTTGATGAAACAATCCGCGGGATCGATGCTGCACTAGATGCCCGTTTCGCGTCATTAAAGATCAACACAGTGGTAATGCGAGGATTCAACGATGATGAGCTTCCAGACTTCGTGGCATTCGCCAAGGCCCGTTCTCTTCATGTCCGCTTTATCGAATACATGCCATTTCTCGGAAACAGTTGGAATGAAGTGCGCATGATGCCATACAAGGAAATGAGGGGAATTCTCGAAACCCGATTCCAGCTCGTACCGGCGGAACCGGCGGAAGGCATTCCCGGACCTGCGAAGGAATTCCACATTGCAGGCAGCGATGCAGTCGTCGGTTTCATAACAACAATGACGGAGCACTTCTGCGATTCATGCAACCGCATCCGGCTTACTGCCGATGGTAAGCTCCGCAACTGTCTCTTTGGGCGCGAAGAGATCGATCTCCGGCGACTACTGCGGTCAGGTGCATCGCATGAAGTGATCGAAGATTCCATTCGCATGACAGTCATCCTAAAACGCGAACAACATCCTGACACAAACACACTCCTGGAAGAGCAAAACAGATCCATGGTTGCCATCGGCGGCTGAACATTCATGTATGACATCACTAAAAAGTCCAAAACGCTTCGCTCTGCAAAAGCAAAGGCGGTGCTCACACTCAAGCCCGCAACCATCGCGCGTATCCGCGGAGGAACGGTACCGAAAGGCGATCCTCTCCCGGTAGCGAAGGTTGCCGCAATCCAGGCCGCGAAGAACAACAGTCAGATTATTCCCTATTGTCATCCTCTTCCGCTCACCTTTGTGGGATGCGACATCCAACTCGGAGAAAAGGAAATCACCATCACAACCGAAGTGAAAGCAATTCATCCGACCGGTGTGGAAATGGAAGCGCTTACCGCCGCGAGCGTGGCAGCGCTTACGCTGTACGACATGCTGAAACAAATTGACAGTACAATGACCATTGGGGAAGTACGCCTTGAGGAGAAACGGGGAGGAAAGTCGGACTTTCTCGAAGAGAAAAGTACGGACCTCAAAGCGGCGGTGTTGGTTACCTCTGATTCGATTTCTTCAGGACAGAAAACGGACTTGTCCGGCAAACTGATCGTCGAACGTTTAGAGAAAGAGCGAATTGCGGTGGTATCGTACGACGTCATTGCGGATGACCAGGAGGAAATCCAGAAGAAGCTGATTGCGTATGCCGATACGATGAAGGTAAACTTCGTGCTGACGACAGGAGGCACAGGTTTCAGCAAACGGGATTTTTCTCCTGAGGCGACTGCCCAAGTGATCGAGCGTGAGATTCCCGGCATACCGGAAGCGCTGCGTGCATATGGGCAGGAAAGAACTCCGTATTCCATGCTCTCTCGCGGCATTGCCGGTCTTCGCGGTAACACCATTATTGTGAACCTTCCCGGTTCAAAAAAGGGGGTCGCCGATTCACTTGATGCGCTCTTCCCTGCATTACTTCATTCTGCGGCAATGCTTTCGGGAGGAGGACATCCGGAGAAACCGCGGAAGAAGAAATAATGACACTCACCTATCCGTGGGAAATAGTTCCGTTTTTTTTTCTTGTTGCGTTCGTCTACTCCAGCGTCGGACACGGTGGCGCATCGGGGTACCTTGCGTTGTTTGCGCTGTTTGGCGTTGCGTCTCCCGCAGTAGCACCTGTTGCGCTCGTCCTGAATATTTTCGTCGCGTCGACAAGTTGCTGGCATTATTATCGTGGGGGACATTTTTCATGGAAGATGCTCTGGCCGTTCGTTGCCTCTTCTCTTCCGGCTGCTTTTCTCGGCGGATTCACGGCGATATCCCCTGAAGTGTTTTCCGTTCTGCTCGGTGCCGCACTCTTGCTTGCTGCCGGCCGTATTTTCTTTTGGAATACCCCCCCCGAGGTAGGAACGCTCCGGAATGTTCCGTTGCGTGCAAGCATTCCCATCGGAGGGGCTCTCGGATTTGTCTCCGGAATGATCGGTATCGGCGGCGGCGTGTTTCTCAGTCCGATTCTGTTGTTGTTCCGCTGGGCTGATGTGAAACGTACTGCGGCAATTTCCAGTGCGTTCATTGTTCTCAATTCCATCAGTGGGCTTGCTGGACATTTGTCGCGATCGTCCTTCGATATGGCAGGCGCTCTTCCGCTCGTCGTTGCTGCGGTCGGCGGAGGTTTTCTCGGATCCCGTATGGGAGCATTCAAACTCAGCGCAAGAATTCTCCAGGGAGTACTCGGCGTGGTGTTGGTGATGGCCGGAGCGAAATTGATTGGCAAAGTCTTTTGGATGGGATAATGGCGAAGCGAAACGATATCATGGGCGTTGGCCTGGCGGGCGGCAACAGCTCCCGTATGGGACAAAACAAAGCCTTGCTGCGCGTTGGAGAGGAAACATTCATCGGGCGTGCAGCAAACCTCCTGCAACAGGTGTTTGAGAACGTGATCATCAGTGCAAATAATCGCGCAGCTTATGAAGCCGTTGGTTTCCCCGTTGTCGAGGATGTGCACAAAGGATGCGGTCCACTTGCGGGCATCCATGCAGCGATGGCGAGCGCAGGCAAGGCCGACATCTTCGTCCTCTCATGCGATCTTCCATTCGTTGATGTGTCAGTTATTGAGAGAATTCTTGAAAACGCCTCCGGTGCAGAAGCGATCATCGCAGGTGATGGTACAGGCCCCCAGCCATTATGCGGACTGTATCGTCAAACGTGTATGAAGGTTATTCAAGGTCAATTGGAAGTAAAGGAGTATTCAGTCCTTAAGCTTGTCCAGCATATGAAGGGGAGGGTTGTGGTGTTTGAAGGAGAGGAGTCGAGCCCTTTTCTCAACGTCAATACACCTTCTCAGTACAACGAAGCGCTAAGGCTCTTAACCCCGCCTTGACTTCACCCCTGATTGTTCGTATCTTAAACCCACATTGATCGCGGGGTGGAGCAATTGGTAGCTCGTCGGGCTCATAACCCGAAGGTTGCAGGTTCAAGTCCTGTCCCCGCTACAAAAAAAGGCCTTGGTTGTTCAAACCGAGGTCTTTTTATTTTCAACCTATTTCGTTCTGCTCATGTCCCTTAAAGCCCAACACCTTTCTTTGAAGAAGAAGACCGTAGTCCTTTATCGTGTCGATGTTTTCCAAAATGGCACAATCACCTGTCAATACTTCTTCAATTTCCTCTATATGCCGCCGGACCACAGCGCGCGCTCCTATTTCGGCAGGTGCGTTCATCAATTCGTCAAACAAGTTCTCAGAGAAGATCACAGGGTGGCCTCGCCTACCGTTGTATGTCGGCACAACAACCGGGGCGCGAGTGGACGTGAAGCGATCAAGAATCTTTGTCACCGTTTCTGTTGCGACAGAAGGATGATCGACAGGGTGTATCAATACTCCAGTAGCTGACTTCTCTCTCACCACCTCCAATCCCTTCTGAAGAGACGAGAGCTGTCCGGCACGGTACTCGTTGTTGGTTGTGACGAGTACATTCAACCCTGCCAGCTCTTCTCGAATCAATTCTGCGTGAGCCCCCAAAACTACTACGATCGGTGAGAGTCCACTAGTCGTCAGCAAATCTACTACGCCCCGGATGAGTGTCTTGTCATTCAACGGGAGCAGAGCCTTTGGACTTTTCATCCGAGTCGATTCACCAGCAGCCAAAATGATTGCAGCGACCATCATCCCTCGTGTATTAGTCTCTTGCAGAGGTAAGTAGCTGGACAAGCGTTCGCTTCACCAACATGGCCACCATTCGTTTCCGATACCCCACTGTTCCGCCAACATTTTGTATCGGCTTCACGCACGATGCAGCTTCCTCTGCACCCTTCTCGATGAGAACAGTCGTAGCTTCTCTGCCGTTCAGAAGGGCCTCTGCGCTTGGAACTCTTATGGGTGCACTCTGTATTGCACCAACATATATTCTTAGATAGGTGAAGACCCGACCGTCTTCAACAACACCCGCTATCCCCACATTCGCCAACGGAAAGTCTACCGATTGACGCGAGCGAACCTTGTTATGCGCTGAGCGCAAGCCATATCGAGATACGGGAAGAATGATGCGCTTGAGAAGTTCGCCCGTCGCAAGATTCAAAAACCTCATTCCGTCATTCGCGTAGAAATCCGACAGCGGCACAATTCTCTTACCCTGCGCACTCTGTATTTCGACTGATGCACCAAGCGCTAACAGTATCGGCGCCGAATCGGATGAACTAACTGCGGAACACATTGCATTCCCTGGTGCGGAATGGCAGACATCGCCGGTACCGTGTGTGGGGATATTCAGCTTAAGACAGCCGCCGAGCGAACTACGCCAGAACTCGGACTCGTTGTAGAAGTAGCACCGGGTATCGAGGCAGAGGTTTCCTCCGATGGTCGCCCTGTTACGGACGGCCGGAGTCGCAATCGAAAGAACTGCTTTGGAGAGTGAAGGATACGAGGTCTTCACGACATCAGAAGCAGCGACGTCACTCAGGGTCGCCATCGCACCGATGCTAATCTCTCCACCGATCTGGGTGTTGATGTGTCGGAGCTCTTCGATCCTCCCAGGCCATACGAGTCGGCGGCTGATATGGAACCCCTGCTTCATATTCACAAGCAAGTCGGTTCCACCCGCCATGATCTTGACTCCAAGACCATTCGGACGAAGATTCTCCAGAAGTTCCGGCATCGTCCTGGGTATGGCTACGTCGAAGGAAGGCAAGCGCATCATTTTGCCGACACCTCCGTTGTTTCGGAAATAGCCTTTTTCGATCGAGCTTGGCCGCGGAGGGCGGCTAATACCTTCTCCTGTGTGAATGGGACTGACGAAAGTCTGATCCCGACTGCATCGTAGATTGCGTTGGCTATCGCAGGTGGAACTGCAAGCAGCGGTCCTTCACCAGCTTCCTTAGCACCTAACGGACCCTCGGGATCTATCGTCTCAACGATTGTCACGTCAATCGGAGGAGTATCAATCGAGGTCGGAATTTTATAGTCCAATAGCGACGTAGCCTTCAGCAACCCACCTGGTGTTTCCTTCGTGGCGCGTGTATAGTTCATTTCTTCCGTGAGCGCCTCACCAATTCCCATGTGCACGGATCCTTGGATCTGACCCTCCACGAGAGTCTTGTTTAGCGCCTTTCCACAATCATGAGCCGACCAGACCTTGCTCACTTTCACGTGACCAGTCTCTTCATCTACCTCAACCTTTGCAACGTGCGCGGTGAAGCTGTATGACGGTGACGGTCCGGCGCCGGCGCCCTTGTAGGTTCCACCTAGTGGTGGCGGTGTGTACCAACCTACCGCCGAGAGTGTTCCGAACTTCGCCTCTGCAAGTCGCGCCGCCTCAATGAAGCTGACTTGTTTTGTTGGATCATCATTGACGAAAATCTCATTTGAACGGGCAACCAGATTCTCTTTCGCTGTCTGCAATTTTTCGGCCACGGTGTCAAAAATCTTGCCAATCAGGTCCTCTGCCGCACGGAGCACGGCGTTTCCCGCCATGAATGTTACCCTGCTTGAGTAACTTCCAAGGTCAACTGGTGTAAGATCTGTGTCGGCCTCATAGACTCGCACATGGCTGATGTCAACGCCGAGAGTTTTTGCAGTAAGCTGTGCAAGCACCGTGCTTGAACCCTGTCCGATATCGGATGCGCCACAGAACACCGTTACACCGCCACCACGATCGATCTTGACGACTGCTCCAGAATGTGGCAACCCCAGCCAGTTGATCTCTTTTCCCGCTCCGCTGATGTATGCGCTTGCCGCGATCCCGAGTCCATGTCCGCGGGGAAGTTTGCGATGCTTCTCCTTCCATCCCGAAGCCTTCATGACCGCTTCGATACATTCTTTCACGCCACAACTCGTAATGCGGAGAGAATTGACGGTCATCGAGTTGGGTTCGACGAGGTTCCTCAGCCGGATCTCCGCCGGATCCAATCCAAGATGCTCGGCAATGCGATCCAAGTGAGCTTCGAATGCAAACCGTGGCTGCACTGCGCCGTGACCTCGCTTTGGACCTGAAGGGGGTTTGTTCGTATAAAAGCGTGTGCTCTCAAACTTATACCGAGGCACCTTGTACGGCAACGTGAGAAGCTGCCCCGAGTAGTAAGTGGTGACGAGGCCATAGCTGCCGTACGCACCGCCATCGAGCATGGCTTTGTACTGGACGGCCGTTATCGATCCATCCTTCTTCACTCCGGTTTTGAGCTGCATCTTCGTTGCATGACGGCCGCGATGTGAATAGAACACTTCCTCACGGGTGTAAGTGATCTTCACGGGCCGACCGGACTTGATCGAAAGCCAAGCGGCACAAAACTCCAGCGCAAACGGTTCGGACTTCCCGCCAAATCCACCACCAAGATGAGGCTTGATGACCCGGATATGACTTGCTGGCATCTCCAGCACTTTGGCAAGGGTCCGGTGAACATAATGCGGCACCTGGGTAGCAGACCACAGAGTCAAGTGCCCTTCTTTGCAGCTTTTCGATTGATTCGGCGATTCAAATGATGCCAGTGCTGAATGGGGCTCAAGCATCGCATGCGTGTTGGCTCCATAGTGGAACTCGTCCTCCCTTACGTAGTCTGCCTCGGCAAACCCTTCCTCCGCATTTCCGAATTCAAGCTCGACCTGCTTCGCCGCGTTGTTCTCGTACTTGGTTTCTGGATGGATCTTCGGAAGATCGGTCCGTACGGCGTCCTCCATCGAGAGAACCGGCGGCAGCAACTCATACAGAACATTGATGAGCCTGAGCGCCTCCTGTGCCGTGCGTTCATCCACTGCGGCAACAGCGGCCACCCCATCACCAATAAATCGGACTCTGTCTATGCAGAGTGCCGTCTCATCCTGACTCGCTGGAAGGACACCATACTTCGTCGGCAGTTCAGATCCAATCATCACAGCAACAACACCGGGAAGAGCTTCTGCCTTTGAGGTATCGATCGAAACAATCTTTGCATGCGCGTGCGGACTCCGGAGGATCTTTCCATAGAGCATCCTCGGCAACGACAGATCATCGGTGTACTTTGCTCCGCCCGTAACCTGACCGACTGCATCCACCTTAATTGGTGAACGGGGAGGGTCATCCAATTCCTGGTTGGCGTTCTGGACAGCCTCAACAATCTTTGTGTATCCCGTACACCTGCACATGTTTCCCGAAAGTTGGTCGCGTATGACATTTTCCGGCGGAGTACCATTGGAGGCGAGGATGGCCTTTGAGGTGAGGATCATTCCGGGAGTGCAGAAGCCACATTGAGTTGCACCATGATGGAGGAAGGATTTTTGAAGAGGATGAAGAACGCCGTTTCGGGCGAGAGCTTCAATCGTTTCGATTGAGCTACCTTCTACGGTCACTGCAAGAGTGAGACATGAAAGAATCGGTTTGCCGTCGAGCAGCACGGTACACGCGCCGCAATCTCCCGCGTTGCAACCGATCTTGACACCCGTCAGGCCCAATTGCTCGCGAAGCACTTCGGCAAGGGTCCAGTGAGACTCTACCGCTAGCTCACTGGGTTCTCCATTCACCGTAAGCGTGATCAGTTGCTTTGACATTGCCGTCTCAGGTCCTCCTATTCGTCAGGAGGAAAGAACTCTTGAGTTCGATAGTTCCTTGCCCCGCCTGAACGCCCGGAGATTCAGTTCGAGAATCTTCGGATTGAGCGACTCCTTCATGACTGTCTCCCAATGCTCATCGGCAATGCCGGTATGTTCAGCCATCGCGCCCAAGAGCACCGTGTTCGCCGCGCGGTAGTTACCCAACTCGGTAGCAACGGAGTTCGCGTCGATGGAGACAATACGATATCCTTGAGCTGTGAGGAACTCGACGACGTTGTCCGGATATTGAACGGGCGTATTGGTGAGTCGCGCCGGCACACGGATCTCATCGTTCAATACAATGAGACCACCTTCTTTCACGTAATGAGCCCAGCGGAGTCCCTCGAGTTTCTCTAACGAGAGGAGGATGTCAACATCTCCGGTCGACGAAAGAGGTGAGTAAACCTTTGGCCCGAAACGCACGTGACTGACCACGCTTCCGCCGCGTTGCGCTGCACCATGGACTTCTGTTTTTTTTGCATCAAAGCCAGCATGGATCGCCGTACGGGCCGCCAGTTCAGAGACAAGCAGGATGCCCTGGCCGCCAACCCCGGCGAAGAGTAAGTTTTTGCTCATATGATTGTTGTTTATCAAGCCCGCCATCCAATCATCCAATCTCAGAATTCACACAAGGTTCAAAATCCGAGTCGGCAATTTCACCTCTTTGCCATCTCGTGTCCGATTGGTCGGATAGCGTCAAACGCGCAGAGCTTCGCGCAGAGGTCGCACCCAATACAGCGTTCCTTCGAGATAAACGGCGTCGTGCCGAGTCCGCCAATGGCGGGACAACCGATCTTCAGGCAAAGGTCGCACTCCTCGCACAGTTCTTCGATCACCTCGTAGGGCTGATGTGGCTTCGCTCTCTCGTCCTCAAGCAGTACACACGGCCTCCGTGAGATGACAACTGCCGGTTCTTCAAGCGCCAGTGCCTCTTTGATTGATTTCTCCGTCAGCTCAAGGTCGTACGGATCGACGACACGAATGTGCTTCACGCCAATCGCATGGATGAGTTCCTCGTAGTTGATCGCGTGGGTCTCGAGGTTCCTGACAGTCTTTCCCATTCCCGGATGTTGCTGATGGCCTGTCATTCCAGTCGTAGAGTTATCCATGAGGATGACGGTCGTTATACCTCTATTGAAAACAATATCGATGAGCGCACCAAGGCCGCTGTGGAGGAAGGTTCCGTCGCCAATGACGGCAACGAGCTTTTTGCCCATTGTATCGCGATGAACTTTTTCCATTCCAAACGCATTTCCGATTCCGGCTCCCATGCAGAAGGTTGTGTCAAGTGCGTTGAACGGATGAAGAGCTCCTAGCGTATAGCAACCAATATCTCCGGTCACGACAGCTTTGAGCTTGTGGAGTGCGAAGTACACTCCACTGTGTGGGCAACCGGGACACAATACCGGTGGTCGGGGTGGGATAGACACTTCTGATTCAAACGATGATCGTCCCTCTATGCCAAGAAAGGCGTTGCGCAGAATATCTGGTGACAACTCGAACATGCTCGGGATCGCAGCTTTGCCCACAATGTCTGAAACGCCATACGGGTTCTTGATGCCAATAATCCTTAGTTGCTCCTCAAGAAATGGCTCAAGCTCTTCAATGACATAGGTCTTTTCCACGCCGTCGCAGAACCATTCGATGAGCTTCCGCGGTAAGGGAAAGATCATTCCGAGTTTCAAGATCGATGCCTCGGGAAAAACCTCCTTTGCATACTGATAGCTGATACCGCTCGTGACAATGCCAATTTTTCTCGAGTTCCATTCTATTGTATTCAACGGACACGTCTCCGCGAATTCCTCCAACTTTCTTAGTCGGTCGTCAACGTTCCCCCGCAAGCGCTTACCGTGAATAGGGACGACATGTTTGAGGGGATCTTGCTTATACTTCTTCGGAAGCTTGCGGTCAGCAACGCCCATCTCCACAACGGACTTTGAGTGCGACGTCCGCGTGGTTGTCCGCAGGAACACCGGCACGTCAAATTGCTCGCTGATATCGAATGCAATCTTCACGTACTCCATTGCCTCCTGACTATCGGCAGGCTCGAGCATCGGAATTTTAGCGAATCTGGC
This sequence comes from Ignavibacteria bacterium, assembly GCA_003251275.1. Classification (GTDB taxonomy): domain Bacteria; phylum Bacteroidota; class Ignavibacteria; order UBA10030; family UBA6906; genus SZUA-287. Next base: position 2,611 of record QKGJ01000038.1, on the reverse strand, counting down.
GAGGTAGCGATTGTCCTGCTCATTTTGTGAAGAGTGCATGCCGGGGTCATCCGCAGTGATGATCACGAACCCGCCATGCACGCCTGCGAACGGTGTCACCATCAGGGAATCGAGGGCGACGTTCACACCGACATGCTTCATTGAAACCAACGACCGGCCGCCGGCAAGTGAAGCACCGTAGGCAACATCGAATGCCACCTTTTCGTTCGTAGACCATTCGACATCGACATCCTCGTAGCGGACGAGGTTCTCGATAATTTCCGTGCTCGGCGTGCCCGGGTAGCCCGCGGCAACGTGCACGCCAGCTTCCCATGCCCCGCGCGCAATCGCTTCATTGCCCGAAAGAAACTGTTTGGTAGGCATCAGTATGCACCCTTCTTGATAAGGTCCCTGGCAATCACGAGATGCTGAATTTCATTCGTCCCCTCAAAGATGCGGTTGATACGTGCATCACGGTAGAACCGCTCAATGGGATAGTCACGCATGTAGCCCATGCCTCCGTGAATTTGCATTGCATTGTCAGCAACGCGGCACACCATCTCGGCAGCCGCAAGCTTGCAGATTGCTGACTCCCGGCTGTAAGATAGTCCGTTGGCCGGCTGTGTGGTTAGTGACTCGTCGATGGAGTGCGCCGTTCGATACACAATACTTTCCACCTGGTAAATATCCGTCGCCATATCCGAGAGCATAATCTGCACCGCTTGCTGCTCTGCAATGGGCTTACCGAACTGGATGCGCTGCGAGGCATGCTTGATACTGAGATCGAGCATCTCTTTGGCAGCGCCCAGGCATTGCGCCGAAAGGCTCACGCGTGCGACGTCGAGGGTTTCCATGGCGACCTTAAACCCGTTACCAACTCCACCAAGAACGTTCTCCGCTGGAATCTGCACGTTCTCGAAGGAGAGATCCGTGGTATGTGAACCACGAATTCCCATTTTCCTCTCGGGCTTCCCAGCACGGAACCCCTGCCACTGTTTTTCCATAATGAACGCCGTGATACCACCATGCGTTCGCTTGTCGGGATCGGTCAGCGCAAAGACGATGATGACATCTGCCAGGTTCCCGTTCGTGATGAATGTCTTGCTACCATTGAGAATGTAGCAGTTACCTACTTTTACAGCAGTGGTCTTGATGCCGCCTGCATCCGAACCAGCGCCGGCTTCCGTGAGCGCATAGGTTGCCAGTTTCTTTCCCTCGGCGAGCGGCACGAGATACTTTGACTTTTGCTCTTCACTTCCGGCAAGATAGATGGCCATAGAGCCGAGACTTTCGTGTCCACCAATCGTCACCGCCGTCGAGTTGCAGCCGCGAGAAATTTCTTCCAGCAGAAGGCAATAGGCCACTTCACCGAAACCTCCGCCGCCATACTTTTCGGGAAACACGACACCAAGAAAACCAAGTTCTGCCGCCTTCCGGATGAGATCCATCGGCGCCTCCTCTTTCTCATCGATCTCCGCCGCACGAGGACGCACTTCGTTGTTGGTGAACTTCCGTGCCACATCACGCAACATTTCCTGTTCAGATGTCAACGTAAAGTCGATCATGCACTCACTTATGGTACAACGATTGACCGGAGAGCGTTCTCATCATGATTGCGCAACAGATCGAACGCATTGTTAATTTGTTCCAGCTTAAACTTCTGCGTTACCAGCTCCTGTACTTTGATCTTTCCACTACGGCAAAGCTCAATGAGTTTTGGATAATCCACGGGACGGCAGCCGAGCGAACCCCGGACCTCCATCTCGAAATACATAATCTTGGCAGCACTGAGTTTGATTTCTTCACCCGTATAACCAACGACAACGAGTCTGCCACCTTTGCGAAGCGTGCCGAAGGCAATCTCAATCGTTTGCGCTTTGCCAATCGCTTCAATGGCAATATCGGCCCCTCCTCCCGTGAGCTTCTTAATCTCCTTGCCAAGGTTCTCAACCTTGGTTGGATTGATGGCATAGGTCGCGCCCAACTTTTTCGCCCACTCAAGCTTCTTGTCGGAGACATCAACGGCAATAACGATACCTCCGCATGCAGCAGCGACCTGGACAACATTCACACCAACGCCGCCACATCCCAACACAACCACACTGTCTCCTGCCCTCACCTCTGCACGGTTCTTTACAGCATGGTACGGTGTCGAGATCGCATCTGCGATGATCGAGCCTTCTTCAAGCGGGATTTCATTTGGCAGATGGAAGATGTCCTTGCCAGGAGCAACGACGTACTCGGCGTACGCGCCATCGACAGTGTTGCCGAACATTGTCATCGTTTGACAGATGTTCTCGCGGCCGGTCCGGCAAAATTCGCACGAGCCGCATGTGAGAACTGCTGGCAAAAGCACGCGATCACCCTCTTTGAAATTCTTCACCTCTTTGCCCATCTGTGAGACTATTCCGGATGGCTCGTGTCCAAGAACAAGCGGCGGCTTCTTGAATGTCTGAACACCATGATCAAGGTAGTGGAGGTCGGTGTGGCAAACACCACATGCTGCCACCTTCACCAAGACTTCATGGGGATTGATGGCGGGCGTCGCAATCTCTTCGATCTTCAGGGGCTGATTGGGTCCGTGGTACACTGCTGCCTTCATGAGATGGCCATTCGTGGATTGGACAGTTTC
>QKGJ01000029.1 GCA_003251275.1 Ignavibacteria bacterium | reverse complement strand
GTCAAAGTTCACTCCCTCCTACCCGGGACGTCTCAACCTACAACCCGCAAGACTTCTTCGGTCTACCAGGTTAGCAGAAAGACGTTAAGCTCTCTACCAGACAAAGGTGAGTTGCATCACTGAAATCAGCAATTGAAAGGACTATACTTACGGTAGTTCCATTCACAACTTCCATCACATTTTGAGAACAGGGGGGGAAGATGAAAATCTGGCGTTACGTAGCTCTTCTGGCAATTGTAGCGGTGCCGTTTGTCCTGATGAGAAAAGAGAATCCGCGGCACACGGGTCCGGTTGAGACCGACGAGATCTTCGATTACGATCTTACCATCCGCTAAGTCCCATCGTTCCTTGGAACTTAGAAGCTGATCGTTCCAAGGCTATCCTCGCCTTCCATCCAACGCGATGAAGTGTGTTTCGTACACTTCGGGGGGAGCGTCTTCCGCGTAAAATACTCCGCCATGGTGTCTGGGCAATACTCAGTTGCAAGTTTCTTCGTGTCCGAACAAATTCTTTCCTCAAACACCGTCTCCGGTTTTTCGAAGTACTCAAGCGGCATAGCGATTTCAGGGTCTTCATAGACGTATTTCATGAATCGACCCCAGATCGGTGCAGCAGCCCGCCCACCTTGTCCGTCCCAGTTAGTAAAATGTACGCTCATATTATCAAATCCCACCCAGACACCAGCGGCAATTTGTGGTGTGAAGCCAACAAACCATGCATCAGCAAATTCATTTGTGGAACCGGTTTTGCCGGCCGCAGGATAGTGGAAAAAGTTGCGCACACGCAAACCTGTTCCTTCCGGATGATCGACGACATCTTCCAGCATGGTGGTCATGATGAACGCCGTTTCTTCCGACATGACTTCGCGCTTGAGCGAAGTATTTTCTTCCACAATGTTGCCGTCCTTATCTTCAATTCGAACGACGGAGATGGGATCAACGTGCACTCCATGGTTCGCAAACACCCCGAAGGCGGACGTCATCTCAAGCGGGGAAACCGATCCTGCACCCAGCGCAAGAGATTCGTACGGCGGTAGTCGTGAGGTGATTCCCATACGATGTGCCATATCGATGACAGATTGTATCGGAGCGATTTCCATTATTGCTCGAACCGCGATAAGGTTGATCGATTTTCTTAGTCCCTCGCGCAGTGTATTCTTCCCCCCAAACCTCTTGTCGGAGTTTTCCGGCGTCCACCTGGTTCCATCACCCATAATAAGCGTCACCGGTTGATTGAGCAGTTCGTAGGTCGGTGGATAATTATTGTCAATAGCGACGGTGAAGACGAAGGGCTTGAATGATGATCCTACCTGGCGCTTGATTTGCGTAACGTGATTAAGCCCGTACTTGAAAGTCCTGAAGTTCGAACCCCCGACCATCGCAAGAATTGCGCCCGTTTTGGGATCAAGGGCAACGAACCCAACTTCAATATTTTTCGCAATTTGTTTTGCAGTGTCAATCCATGCTTGGTTCGCCATGAGGGCAGAGTACACACTATCGCGCGCCTTTGAAGATCCGGCTTTACGATACTCGGGCGATGTTTGGATGGAAAGGTCGATGACTCTCTTTAGTGCGTCGGGTTCTTTCTTCCATGACCAGAGACTGTCAAACATATGCTGGTATTCCGCAAGGTGTTCTTCGACCGCCCTATTGGCGTACCGCTGCATCCGGCTGTCAAGGGTTGTGTATACGGAAAGACCGTCACGATAGATATCGAAACCGTATTTTTCGGCATCAGCTTCAAGTTGTTGCCGGACATATTCAACATAGTGAGGAGCTATTCCCGTGGCAGTCGCGTCGTCGCCTCCTTTCAAAACAATTTCTTCTCCAGTTGCTTCCGCGGCGACCTCCGGGGTTATGTATCCGTACTTTTCCATCTGGCCAAGTACAATATTACGTCGGGCGATGGCTCGGTCCGGATGATTCCACGGATCGTAAATGGATGGGCCTTTGAGCAATGCAATTAACGTTGCGGCCTCGGTGAGTGTGAGTTCTGCCGGGATTTTTCCGAAGTACTGCTGTGCGGCCGACGAGATGCCGTAGGAACCCCGTCCGAAGTACACGACGTTGAAATAAAACTCCAGGATTTCCGCCTTGGTGAAGCTACGCTCCAATTGCACGGAGGTCATGAACTCACGCAGTTTTCGATTGATGGTCTCGATGAACCCCTTTTCGTGTCCCAGGTAAAGGTTCCTCGAAAGCTGTTGCGTGATGGTGCTCGCGCCTTCACGACGGAAGAAGATCACGTTCTTAATCATCGCCTTGATAAAGCGAATTCCATCCACCCCCCAGTGCGAATAAAAATCCTTGTCCTCAGTGGCAATGAGGGCGTTGACGACAGTCTGTGGTATTTCATTGATCGATACTTGCGACCGGTTCTTGATGAAGTATTGATCCAGCACCTCACCGTCCGACGAGAACACTTTTGTCGCCAATTCAGGTTTTGGATTCTCGATTCTTTCCAGAGAAGGGAGACCCGACACCAGAAAAATTGTGTACCCGATACCTGCAGCGAGAATCAGTCCCACGGCAACAAGGAGGAAGGGAAATTTTCTTTTCACTGATTTCTTTTTGGGTCGCAAGTGGGTGCGGCGAAATTCTGGGTCATTAAAGTATCGATCCATATCCTCCTGAGAGTACATTGGCTTTTTCTCTTTTGCCATAACTAGAGGTTCCCTTTCCAGGTATTCAGCGTCATAACTCCATCCTTGAGCCGGCCAAAGGTGTTATGGGTGATCCAATCGCCCAGATTGACGTAGGATCCCTCATTGAATGTTTGAATGTTCGGTTGGTGTCGATGACCCATAACGACGATATCGCATCCCTGGTGAATCTTTTCCTCGGCAAACTTCAACATGCCGCTTTCCTCCCCGTAATGCTTCGTTGAAGTATACGCACGGCTCGACCGGGAGGTTCCTATTGCCAGCCGGACTCCAATATCGGGATGAAGCCAGCGGTACAGCCAGAAATTTACCTTGTTGCGGAGGATCGGCTTCACGATGCGGTACCCCAAATCATTTTGGGCAAGCCCATCACCATGATGGAGGAAAATCCGCTTACCCTGAATAGCGACCTCAAAGGGATCCCGGTGGACATGTATTCCCATTTCGGTTGCAAAAAAGTCGCCCATCCAGCAGTCATGGTTCCCAATGAGATAGTGAATGTCGATATTGTTGCCACGAAACTCATCGAGCTTGGCCAGCGTTCGATGGAATCCCTTTGGAATAACCGTCTTGTATTCAAACCAAAAATCAAAAAGATCACCCACGATGAACAAATGGGATGTGTCCTCCATAATCGAATCAAGAAATGACAGAAGCCGATCTTCCTTCTTTCTCTCTTCATCCTTTGGACCAAGTCCCAGGTGTACGTCGGAAAAGAAATACGCGGCCAATTACTTTGCTCCTGCTGGTGATGGATGAGATGTCAATCCTCCTTCGCCCGTATCCTTGTTGCTACGCAGTCTCATAAAAGGATCCTCGACAAAGGAAAGCAACCAGAGTCCAATCAGGAAAAAAATACCAATTGTTGCGACAGCAAGACGCTGACTGCCGGTCATCCACGAGAGCGCCCCGAACAAGAACGTGCCGATGACCGCAGACGCTTTTCCACACAACCCGTCATAAAAACCAAAGAACTCCGCTTCTCGTTCCGGAGGAGTCAGCAGTGCCATGAGCGTACGGCTCGCAGATTGCGACCCGCCCATGCTTGTCCCTGCGACTACGCCAATCACAAAGAACAGCTCTTTGTTTGTCACGAAATACGCACCCGCGACGACGGCGATCCAGCAGAGCAGGGTGATGACTATGGTCCTCTTCGGTCCGATGGCATCGGTGAGATAACCAAACAACAAGGAGCCGATAATCGCTGATGCTTGTACCACCGCAAAGAGAATCAGAATCTCCTGTAATGAAAACTGAAGTGATTGCTGCGCAAAAATGGAAGCAAAGGCAATCACCGTAAGTATGCCGTCGTTATAAATGAAGAATGCGAGAAGAAACCGGGCGATATTCTTGTAGCTTCGCAAATGGACGATGGTATTCCTAACCCGTTGAAATCCCGACCGAATATAGGATGACGCATTTCGCTCTTTGCTGCGTGAGTCTTTCAGGAACAAGAAGAGTGGAAGAGAGAACAACAAGAACATTCCTGCTGCCAGCACAAAGCTGAGACGGACGTTGAAGAGGTTGTCAGGCTCGAATCCACCGGCGAAGAGGGGAATGGCAATTAGCAGAGAGACGAGCGATCCGACATATCCCATGGCGAAACCGTAACCGGAGATCTTTCCGAAGAACCGGGGCTCCGTCAATGAAGGTAGGAATGCGTTGTAGAAGACGATGCCTCCTTCGAATCCGATATTCGCGATGATGAACAACGCCATTCCCGTGAACACCATTCCCGCTTCTACGAAGTAGAGGAGTCCGGTACACAGGACGCTTGCAATGGTAAAGAGGAAGAGGAAGCGCTTTCGGTTGTGCGCGAAATCGCTTGCCGCTCCGAGCACAGGCGCAATAATTGCGGTGAGAAGCATCGAGATACTTACTGCCAACCCCCAGAAAAAATCCCCCCGGCCAGCACCGCCAACGACGATCTCTTTGAAGTAGAGTGTATGCCCCACTGCGACAATAAGAACTGAAAAAGAGGTATTCGCAAAATCAAAAAGGGTCCAAACGAAAACTTGTCCACGATTGGAGAGGGGAGTGGATGGAACACTTGAGGAGGATTGCATCCGTTCGGGAAATGACGTTATTGCTTTGACTGTTTCTTGCGTGTCGTTTTCGCCTTGGCTTCAACGTGTTGCTCGTTCCCCTCATAGAGCCCACGACCGAGCTTCGAAAGGTGTCCGGTGGATTTCAGATCTTCCAGTACAGCGTCGAGAATGCCGTTGACAAACTGTCCGCTCTTCTCCGTGCTGAAGAGCTTCGCAATCTCAATTGCTTCGTTCATCGAGACTTTCGGTGGAATATCCTGGAAGTAGATCAATTCGCAGATTCCCATGCGGAGAATCAGGCGGTCGAGTAGCGCAATGCGGGAGAAGTCCCAGTTGGCGACCTTTGATCGAATGATCTCATCTATCTCTTTCGAGTGTTCAATCGATTTGGCGACCAGTTGCTTGGCGAATTCGTATGCCCCCTTGTCATTTTTCAAACCGGGGAGAATATGCTCAACAACATGCGCAGCACCGTCTCCGGTGATCTCATGGGCGTATAACGCCTGGACGACTTTTTCCCGGACTATTCTCCTGCGGACGGACACGGACAAGACCCTTCTGCAATTGGTAGATTGTTTTGCCGGAGGCTACTTCTTTCCAAAATCATTCTCTCCCAGTCTTCCGACAAATTGGGACTTCCCCGCATAGATTGATTTCAACCTTCCAATGCTTGCGACCCGTTGCTCCGCGAGTCTATTCGAGGCTTCATAGGTGGGAATATTATTCTGCTTGGAGATGGAGTAAATGCGCAACATCGTATCGTAAATTCCCTCCGCCTGCTTCATCGCTCGTTCTTGGGAGTATCCTTCCAGTTCATTGTATACGTTGATAAGTCCTCCAGCGTTGATTGCGTAGTCTGGCGCATACATGATATCCTTTTCTATGAGCGCCTTTCCGTGCTTTGCCTCATCTGCAAGTTGATTATTGGCTCCACCGGCAATGATCTTGAATTTGAATCGAGGGATTGTTTCATCGTTAACGATTGCTCCCAGCGCGCAGGGGCAAAAAATGTCCGCTTCGACATCATATATCTTTTCCGGATCAACAACCTCGGCCTTCACACCTTCCGCGACTTTCTTTGCTTTATCCCCATAGATGTCGCTGATAAACAACTTTGCCCCCTCCTTGGCGGCATGTTTGCAGAGATACTCTGCAACGTGTCCGGCACCCTGCACTGCGATTCTCTTGCCTCTGAGCGAGTCGCTCCCGGTAAGCTCCTTCATGCTTGCTTTCATTCCAACATAAACGCCGAATGCTGTCACTGGGGAAGGGTCACCGCTTCCTCCGAGCGCCTTGTCGATTCCGGTGACATACTTTGTTTCCATGCGAACATATTCCATATCCCGCACGGCAGTACCAACATCTTCTGCTGTAATATACCTTCCCGCCAATCCTTCAACGTAGCGGCCAAATGCACGGAACAATGCTTCCGTCTTATTCTTGTTCGGATCTCCTATGATCACCGCTTTGCCGCCGCCAAGGTTTAACCCCGCAACCGATGCCTTGTACGTCATCCCGCGGGAGAGCCGAAGAACATCCGTTAACGCATCCTCATCGGAAGTGTAGGCCCACATGCGGGTTCCGCCAAGAGCGGGTCCAAGAGAAGTGTTGTGAATGGCGATGATTGCCCGCAATCCGGATTTCTGATCTGAACAAAAGACCACTTGTTCGTGTTCGCGTTCTTCAATGAGAGTAAAGAGCTGCATGGTGCTTTCCAGTTGTTGCCGAAGGAATGAGAGTGATGCGCAGAGAAAGAGATTGCGGATGTTCATCGACTAGGACATCTGTCTCAAACACCTCCTGAATGCTGTCTGCCGTGAGAACTTCTTGAGGAGTTCCGACAGCGTAGAGGCTTCCGCGCTGGAACATTGCGATCCTGTCGCTGAACATTGCTGCCAGGTTCAAATCGTGCGACACAGAAACAACTGTCAATCCCTCGCTCTCGTTCAGACGCTTGAGGATTGTGAAGATCTCTACCTGATGTGCTATATCGAGGTGTGCATTTGGTTCATCCAGCAAAAGAATCTTTGGGCGCTGTGCAAGAGCTCGTGCAATGTACACCCGCTGCCTCTCGCCGCCAGAGAGCGCAGTAATGGGCTTGTGTTTCAAATGCTGGACATCCGTCAAACTCATCATCGCATCGGCAACTTCAAAATCCTTTTCGGTTTCGAACCCTAATCCTTGGCGATACGGAGATCTTCCCATAAGGACGATTTCGAGAGCGGTAAAGGGGAACAGCATGACCGCTTCTTGGGGAACAACGCCGATTTTCCGGGCAATGTCCGGACGTGCGATCCGGTCTATGGCGCTTCCATCGAGCATGATAACGCCCTCCTGCGGTCGAAGAACTCTACTTGCACATTTTAGGAGAGTGCTCTTTCCAGAACCATTCGGGCCGACAATGCTGAGAAACTCGCCCGAACGAACATCGATATCGATTCTGCGTAGCGTGGGGGTTTTGTCGTCGTAGGAGAACGATATGTTCTGCAGGGAAAGGATGGGCATGTTGAAGAGTCGGGAAATCGTTCTCGCTCACGGTAAATGTACAGTAATGAACCGCAATGTACGGAAAACACGTTTGGAAGGCAATAAACTCTCAACCACGACGAAGGAGATAGACAAACAACGGTGCGCCGATCGCAGCCGTGATGACACCCACGGGGATCTCCGTTGGGGCGATCACTGTCCTGGATATTACATCAGCCCAGAGAAGAAATATTCCTCCAAAAAGAAAAGAGGCAGGGAAAAGAAGGCGATGGTCGGGGCCGAGAGTAAGTCGGCAGATGTGTGGGATAATCAAACCGACGAAGCCGATCACGCCGCTCACCGAGACCACAGCACCGGTCATCAGTGAACCCAGCAGGTAGGAGAGACGACGTAGTCGCGCAACGTCCACTCCAAGTTGCTCTGCAGTTTCGTCGCCGGTCGCAATGAGGTTGAATTGCGGCGCCAGGAAGAAGAGAATTCCCGCTGACATCAACACTACCGGAAGAACCACCACCACTTGACTGAGATTCGCCGTACTCAGGTTCCCGAGAAGCCAGAGAAGGGTGTGCCGCATCTCCTGGTTGAAAAGCGCGGCGAAAAGGAGAATGATTGCGTTCACAAACGCACCGACCATAATCCCGGAGAGAAGCAAGGCAGTGGAATCCAGACGTCCATGCCGATGGGCAAGGCGGTACACCAGAATGGTTACGATCAACGCTCCAAGGAACGAGGAGACAGGGAGCATGAACAGACCGCCGAACGCGAGACCAATCGCCAACATCGCACCGACCGTTCCTCCGCTCGAAATGCCGAGGATGTAGGGTTCAGCAAGTGGGTTCCGTAGGATTGCCTGAAATGCAACCCCAGCAACCGATAGTCCACCTCCCACAATAATCGCCAGCAGAACGCGGGGGAGGCGAATGTCGAGGATAATCGCCTTTGTTGAACTTGACAGGCCGGGATCGCCAACGAGTGCCCGGACGATTTCATTGAACGGGATTGATACGCTGCCAACTGAAAGGGCGACTCCGAGGGTACATCCAAGAGCGAGAACGAGAGCCGTTGTAACTCTGGCGACACGGACTCTTGTCAGAGGCTGTCGTGCGGATGGGGGGAAAGGCATGGAACTAATCCCATCGCCGTCGGAAGGGGATCACTTTCCTCTTTTTTTGGCGACGGGTTGTTGTCGACGAGGTTATCGAGCGCGTTGTGCTGTTCTTCGGAGCAACTTCTTGCCACATCCTTCCAACGAGAGCCTGCAGGTTTGCGCGTGTGACGGCCGAGATCAGGAATGCATCTGCACCCGCAAACCTGGTCTTGGCTAGAGAGGTTTTCACGGTTTCATCAACCGTATCGATTTTTGTCAGGGCAACGAGGCGCGGTTTCTTCAAGAGAGCTGGATCAAATAGCTTCAATTCATTGAGCAGCACACGGTAGTCACCCTTCGGATTCTCGCTCCCTGCATCAAGGAGGAAAACCAGGAAACGCGTTCGTTCGATGTGGCGCAAGAACTGAATCCCAAGCCCTTTTCCCGAATGAGCACCCTCGATCAAACCGGGAATGTCAGCAACAACGAAGCTCTTGCCCAGATCGACCTGGACGATTCCAAGATTTGGGATTAGCGTGGTGAAAGGATAGTCTGCGATCTTTGGTTTCGCGGCAGAGATCGCGGCGATCAATGTTGACTTGCCCGCGTTCGGAAATCCAACAAGGCCGACATCCGCGAGGAGTTTCAGCTCCAGCAACACCTCTCGTTCTTCGCCCGGCGTTCCCACTTCATATTCTCGTGGCGCCTGATTTGTTGCCGAGGCGAATGCGGCGTTTCCTCTTCCGCCGGTGCCTCCTTCCACGGCGACGACCTCATCATTTTCGTTCACAAGATCTGCAATCAACTCTTCGGTTGATGCGTCCTTCACGATTGTCCCGACGGGCACTTCGAGGACCAGATCGGCTCCGCTCTTTCCCGTCTTTCGTGAGCCTGTCCCGTGTTCGCCGCGCGGTGACTTATAGGACTTATTATAATGGAAGTCAAGAAGGGTATTGAGATGTCGGTTGGTGCGAATAACAATGTTTCCACCACGTCCTCCGTCACCACCATCGGGCCCCCCCTTGTTCACGTGTTTTTCCCGACGAAAGCTAACACACCCCGCTCCCCCTTCTCCGGCTTTCAATCGAATCAGAGCCGTATCAACAAACTTCATGAAGTCTTCCTCGAAGTGTACCGATTGTAGATGGTCTCGGTAAATTCCACGACAGTCTGTGAAAAGGGATCCAGACCATTCGTTTCGTAAAATTCATGAAGCCGAATCGAGGCTTCCTTCCAGGTTCGAGTTCGATTCAGCGAAGCAATGATACC
>QKGJ01000058.1 GCA_003251275.1 Ignavibacteria bacterium | reverse complement strand
GTCATCATTCCGATTGCAACCGCCTGGCCATGATTGATTCCGTATTCGCTCGCCGTTTCGATGGCATGACCGATTGTGTGGCCGAAGTTTAACACCTTGCGCAAGCCTGTTTCGTATTCATCCTTTTGAACGATCGCAGCCTTAAGCCCCGCGGCTTGTTTGATAATACGAAGCAGAGCAGAAGGGTTGTTCTTTCGGAGATCGGGAGCTTTTCGTTCAAGCGCTAGGAAGAAAGGTGCACTCAGGGCAGCAGCAATCTTCACAACTTCAGCGAGTCCACATCGGAATTCAGTCTCGTCCAAAGTCCTTAGTACATCCGGATGAGTATAAACATAAGCTGGCTGATAAAAGGCTCCGATCAGATTCTTCCCGCGAACATGATCGATGCCCACCTTTCCGCCGATGCTGCTGTCCACCTGGGCTAACAATGTCGTCGGTATTTGCACAAAGCGAACACCGCGGAGAATCGTTGCTGCTACATATCCAGCGACATCGCCAACAACGCCGCCGCCGAGAGCGATAATCACGCTCTTCCGATGAATACCGAGGTCAAGGAGTTGACTGTACAATGCATTTACCACCGATTGCTGCTTCGAATTCTCGCCGGGAGGAAAATCGAGAAGGACGCACTCTCGGCCGCAGAGGTGAAATTCTCGAAGAAGCTCTCGTCCATACTTCTCACCGACTGTTTCATCCGTGATGATGAAAATTCTTCCCTCCTCAACCTGTTTCCGCATGAGATGAGGAATCTTCGCAAGAAGTCCAGAACTGATAGTAATCTGATACGACCGGCTACGGTCCGGTTTCAACTTCATAGCTATGGTATGGGAACGAGGCATTGAACTTCTGGTATATAAACGAAAAACCTCCACCGTGTTTGGGTGAAGGTTCTTTGTCGTACTGTACTTCTAATTCGAAAAGGAATCACTCCACCACAGGAACGTTCTGCGGATGCCAGGGATAGTTATATGGAGTGCTGTTGTAAATCATAACATCTGCAAAATGATACGGGATGCGTCTTTGAAAGTCAAGACACGTTATTGGAACTCCATCCGGACTTTGCTATCTTGAGACCGATTCTCAAAACAACTCCGCCCAGTCCGCTTGCAGAAGCAATACGTTCGATCCCTCTTTGATTCCATAGCGAAACGCTATGACCTATTGAATCATCTGCTCAGCGGTGGCATTGACTTCTATTGGCGTCGGCGTGCCATAAACGAGTTGCTCGACCTTCGCCCAAGGAAAATTCTCGACGTCGCGACCGGCACTGCTGATTTCGCAATAGCAGCGCTTCGGCTTGAACCAGACCAGATTGTCGGGGTGGATATTGCAGAGCAGATGCTGAAGATCGGGCGAAACAAGATCTCGGCACGCGGGCTTGATGCAAAGATCTCTTTGCAATCAGGAGAGGCGGAAGAGATGGAGTTCGGCGACGCATCGTTCGATGCCGCTATTGTTGCATTTGGCGCACGCAACTTTGAGGATCTGCAGAAAGGACTTGGCGAGATGTGCCGCGTGCTTCGCACGGGAGGGAAGATACTGGTTCTGGAATTTTCGCGTCCTACTACTTTTCCGCTCAGACAAATGTACTTTGCATATTTTCGTTATGTTCTTCCGCTTATCGGACGAATTATTTCGAAGCACCCAGAGGCATATACATATCTTCCCAACACCGTGATGAGTTTTCCGGAAGGGGAAGATTTCCTGCGGATTCTCGAACAAGTTGGATTTTCAACAACGGTACTGAGACGACTCACATTTGGAATCGCATCGATTTATACCGGAGTGAAGCTGTGAGTCTTATAACAGACAGCGAATGAACCTCATCCCAAAATGCCATGGGATTGAGCATGAGTTCAGGAAGTAGCACAAGAATGAGAGAAAGATCCTGATGACAGAAACGACAATCACCGTTGGACACAGCCCCGATCCCGACGACGCATTCATGTTCTATGGACTTGCGAGCGGCAAGGTAAAGCTTGAAGGTATCAAGATCGAGCATTTGTTGGAGGACATACAGTCACTGAATGAGCGCGCGATGAAAGGTGAACTCGCCGTTACTGCGATCTCCGCTCACGCATTTCCACATGTCGCCGACAAGTACTGGATTATGCGGACCGGCGCAAGCATGGGCGAAGGCTATGGACCCGTCATCATCTCTCGCAAATACAAGACGCTTGAGGATCTCAAAGGAAAAACCGTCGGTACGCCAGGCCCGTTGACCACCGCAACTCTGCTCCTCAAGATCTTCACGGAGGGCATTAAGAACATCGACATGCCTTTCGACACCATCATGGATGCAGTCGATAAAGGGACAGTTGATGCCGGACTCCTCATTCATGAAGGGCAGATCACGTACCAGTCGCTTGGCTATTACAAGATCCTGGACTTCGGTGAATTCTGGGAAGAAGAGACCAGAGGACTCCCGCTTCCCCTCGGACTCGATGTCGTGAGAAAAGATCTGGGTGAAAAGATGGCGCGCAAACTCTCCACGGGATTAAAGGAGAGCATCGCCTACGGCTACAAGCATCAGG
>QKGJ01000302.1 GCA_003251275.1 Ignavibacteria bacterium | reverse complement strand
CTATCAAACCCTGACACGCCGACTTCAGGAATGCCCGATAGGGTCCATTGTCAGGGCCGGCGGACTACCCGGCTCCTCTAAGTCGTTGCTATTTAACGCGTTGCAGGGCAATGGAGGGCCGCCCATTTGTCTCGTCTCGCGCGATCGCGAGCAAGCACAGATGCAAGTCGATGACCTACAGTCTCTTCTCGGGAATCAAGTCAGACCGCTGATCAATTATCACGTTGGACGCGATGCGAGACCATCCAAGGAGTGTGTTGAAACGCTTCGAATGACGATTGATCAAGAGGTTCGTTGCCTTGTTCTTACCTCTGAGGCTCTTCTTCGCCCCGTTCCAACAGCAAAGACGATTCGTCAGAAAATCCTTCATATTACTTCAGGGGAAGAAATTGAATTCGGCGCTCTTGCAAAGCAGCTTGAAGAATATGGATTTCTGAAAGAGGATTTCGTGCAAACTGCTGGTGAGTTTGCAGTCCGCGGCGGTATCTTCGACGTTTACCCTTTCGCGGGTGATCATCCAATAAGATTGGAATTCTTTGGAGATCGGATAGAATCAATTCGCGAGTTCGATCCTCTCTCTCAGCGTTCGATTAAGGAACTCGCAGCGGCTGCGATTGTCCCCAACTTGCTTGGTCACGATGCCGGCACAGAACAAGGCAGTGTCCTTGATCTCGTGCACGAGAGCGCTTTAATGATTCTTGTTGATCCAGAGGCGATCTTCGCTCAGCTTGACAAACCTTCATCCGACGGCGAGGCACTATCGAAGACATCAATCGTTCAAAATCTTTCACGCTTCCGTATGCTGTACGTTTATACCCTGACGCCACGGGGAGAGGATGTAATCAATTTTGGAATGACACCTCAGCCCGCATTCAATGGCAGCATGATCCACCTTCGGCAGCATCTCGGGGGCCTGCAGCTGGCAGGATACTCAATTCTCTTTACCTGCGATAGCGCATCAGAGCAAAATCGACTTCAGGATCTTTTGAACTCAAATCAACTTTCAGATTCAAAAGTAGATCTTGACCCATCCCGGATAGAGTATTCTCACGACGCGCTTCACGAAGGCTTCTCTGATCCCGAGCAAAAAATTGCAGTGTTTACAGAGCATCAAATCTTCGGAAGACTCAAGAGGAGGGGGAAGATTGGGAGATCGAAATTCAGGGGACTCGCTCAGGGTGAAGTGGAACAGCTCCGAAAAGGGGACTACGTGGTGCATATTGACTATGGCATTGGCGTGTACGATGGCCTGAAAAAAATCAAAGTGCGGAACATTGAACAGGAGGTAGTGAAGGTTCTTTACGCCGAGAAGGACGTGCTCTATGTGAACTTCAACTATTTACACAAGCTGCAAAAATATTCCTCGAAAGAAGGCCATGTACCCAAGCTAACGCGCCTCGGAAGCGGCGAGTGGGATAAGATCAAAGCAAGAACGCGGAAACGCATTCAGGATATTGCAAGAGATTTGATTCAGATTTACGCAAAACGTCGGATGGTGCAGGGGTTTGCGTTTGCCCCGGACGCCCCTTGGCAAAAAGAGCTCGAAGCCTCCTTCATGTATGAAGACACGTTCGACCAAGCGCGATCAACACGCGACGTAAAAGCCGACATGGAAGCAACATTTCCCATGGACAGACTGATTTGTGGAGATGTCGGTTTTGGGAAAACCGAAGTGGCTGTACGCGCTGCATTTAAGGCTGTCTTGAACGGCAAACAGGTTGCAATCCTGGTGCCGACGACCATTCTCGCAATGCAGCATTACAACACTTTTCTCGATCGAACTTCTCGCTACGGCACACGGGTTCAAATGCTTTCCAGATTCAAAACGAAGAAGGAACAGCAGGGATTATTGCAGGAATTGGAAGCCGGCAGTATCGACATCGTGATCGGCACCCATCGACTCTTGTCAAAAGATGTTCGCATTAAGAACCTTGGTCTGCTGATAATCGACGAGGAGCACCGTTTTGGTGTGACGGCGAAGGAAAAAATGCGAGCGCTGAAGACGGAAGTTGATACCCTCACCCTTACGGCGACCCCGATTCCCCGTACGCTCCACTTCTCTCTCCTTGGCGCACGCGATCTTTCAATCATTGCGACACCACCAAGAAACAGGCTTCCTGTTATCACCGAGATTACTACCTACAACGAAGAAGTTATTCGCGAAGCTGTCATCAAAGAACATCAGCGGAACGGACAGGTGTACTTCGTGCATGATCGTGTTCACGACATTGAGGAGGTGACCGCAAAAGTCCAAAAAACGGTCCCCGGCATTCGGGTGCGTTTCGCACATGGACAAATGAGCGGGCACGAACTGGAAGAAGTCATGTTGGCATTCTATCAAAAAAAATTCGATGTTCTCGTGTCGACGAAGATTATCGAATCCGGCCTCGATGTGCCCAATGCGAATACCATCATCATCAACCGAGCCGATCGATTCGGTATGGCAGAGCTCTATCAACTACGCGGCAGGGTTGGCCGATCGAACATTCAAGCATACGCATTTCTCTTGATTCCGCCGATCTCCTCACTGCCGCGCGCGACCGTTCAGCGAT
>QKGJ01000021.1 GCA_003251275.1 Ignavibacteria bacterium | reverse complement strand
GTAATCACGTCACCTTCCATTCCGACCACCTCGGAGATTGACGTGACCCGCCGACTGCCATCGGTGAGTCGCGACGCCTGGATAACCAGATCCAAAGCTGAAGCAGTCATGAAACGCAAGGCTTTTTCGGGGAGGTTGACTCCCGTCATGAGAACCATAGATTCTAGACGTGTCAGAGAGTCACGAGGGGTATTAGCATGGATGGTGGTCAACGATCCCTCATGTCCGGTGTTCATAGCCTGCAACATATCGAATGCCTCCGCTCCACGTACTTCTCCGACAACGATGCGATCCGGGCGCATGCGCAGGCTGTTGCGTACCAAATCTCGTTGGGTAACCTGTCCAGAGCCCTCGATGTTTGCGGGCCGGGTTTCCAGCCGAACTACGTGCGGTTGCTGTAACTGAAGTTCGGCGGAGTCTTCGATAGTGATAATCCGCTCGTTTTCCGGGATATAGGCCGAGAGAATGTTGAGCAGGGTCGTCTTACCTGCTCCGGTCCCGCCGGAAATCATAATGTTCAACTTGGCCTTGACGCAGCCGGCCAGAAGTTGCGCAATGTCTGGTGTCAATGTCTTATAGTTAATTAGATCTTCCATCTTGAGCGGGCTGACCGCAAAGCGCCGGATCGATAGCATCGGTCCGTCGATCGCCAGCGGTGGAATGATCGCATTGACCCGCGAACCGTCGGGGAGGCGGGCATCCACCATCGGCGAGGATTCGTCGATGCGTCGACCCACCCGGGAGATGATCCGATCGATAATGTTCATCAAGTGAGCATCATCGACAAAACGGGAGTTGGTTTTTTCTAGTAAACCAAATCTTTCAACGTAGATGTTTTTATATGTATTAATCAGAACATCGGACACCGATGGGTCCTTGAACAAAGGTTCCAACGGTCCGAGACCAAGTAATTCATCGAGAATATCGCTTATAAGTGCTTGGCGTTCATTCTCGTTGAGAATGGCGTTTTCGTCGCGCAGGTAAAAATCAACGACATTTTGTATTTCTGCACGGATTTCTGATTCTTCTAAAGTGTTCAGGGCTGAGAGGTTTGCTTCCTCGACAAGTCGCCCATGAATCTTGTGCTTGATTTCGTAGAAAGCGTTGGCTTTTTCCGTAGGGAAGGGTGGATCGTTTCCCTCTCCATTTTTTTTGGACGGATCATTGCTTCTATTTAGGAAATCCTTGATGGACACGTTGATCTCCCCTCGAATAATTTAAATAGATTTGCCGAAAAGGTTGCGCAAGCCACTAAACCCTCTGTCTTCTTGAAGGTTTTGGAATTTACGCACGAATTCGACGATGTTTTTTGAAAATGGCGCGCTGGGTGTCATCTTCACCAATGGAATACCTCGGTTGATCGAGGAAACGATGTCTATAAAGTCGTTCGGGACGACCCAGTAGACGGGTTTGTCCAGATTTTTCTCTATTTCACTGAGGGACAGAGCGCTGTCTTTGATGTAGCGATTAAGTATAATCTCTATCCTGTCGGACCGAATCCCGAGTTTTCTGATCAGTTTGCAAAGGCGGGCTGTGTTGCGCACTGATGGAACCGACATGTCAGTGACAATAAAGATTTTGTCGGACTGTCGAAATGCCTCCACGGAACATTCGCTAATGTGCATAGAGGGGGTGTCGATTAAAGTACAATCGTAAAGTTTTCGTGCCAGTTCGAGGATGCCTCTAACGTGCTCTCCCCGAACGTCTTCACTGTCCTCCGGGTTTTGTGGTGCTGACAGGAAATTGACGCCTGTGTTGTGGTTAATCATGACGCCACGCATGTATGCAATGTCAAGGCGATGAAAGTTCTGGCTTATATCGACAAGAGAGGTCTTAGGAACAATATCGAGAAGCACCGATGCGTCGCCTGCCTGCAGAGCCAGATCAATAAGCGCCACCGATTTGTTTTTTGCCAAAGCCAGAGACACGGCACTGTTAGTAGCAATAACTGTGGACCCAACCCCCCCTTTACTACTGATAAAACTGTAGACCTGGCCCTTCGATTGTTTGTCAAAGTTCGCCAGTTTGACACGCACCTCTTCAACCGCATTGGTAAAACTTCTTTCAGAAACAGGTTCGACAAGATACTCAGCGGCCCCGGCTTTCATTACATCGATTATCAGTTGGGGGTCGAGATCCCCTGAAACGACTAAGAGAGCCGTCTGCGGAAAGTTAGTCTTAATTGTGCGGACCCGGTTAAGGAGATCTCCTAACATTGGGCTATTGTCGATGATGATGATGTCGGGAACAGTCTTGACGGTAAGCGTCCCTTTTTCTCCTGAATCTATGGCCCAATTCTGGGTTTTTGTACCGGGGATACTGCGAAGCTGTGATAACAGCGTATCGAGTAGATCGCTGTTGGTTACTTCTAGTGCGATGAAAAGCTCCTTAGTCATGAGGTTGCCTTAAAATATAAATTTATAGTTTTATTGTTCGAAAGTGGTGATGTCTATATCCTCTTTTGTGAAACTGCTTTTATACGTATCAACATATTTTCCCATGATATTTTCCGAATAGAGGGCGTCCATGCCGGAAACGTCCTTGTCTGCATATTTGTAGTCTTGG